>NZ_JAQFCE010000069.1:0-835 GCF_027690675.1 Bariatricus sp. TF06-38A | reverse complement strand
TGCTTCTTGTTTTGCTGAAATAAATAAGAACGGTGATTTGGATCTTGATGTGCGTTTTCAAAAAAGTTCCGCTGGAGATATTTTTTATATAAATTTATGTTATATTTGCCAATAATTTAGTTCTTTTTGTATAAAACAAATGCATTTAATAATGCATTACTTATACTAGTTCCAAAATTATGTCCTTTTGTGTAAATCAAATTGCTTGCACTATTGTAATAGCATGAGGAAACATTGATCCATACATCCCAATTTCCAACCAGATCATAGCCGACTACACCAATTGGCGTATAGCCAGTTAAAGAAGGTGCCTTAATGTATTTTTCAAAATCCTTTCCTGCACCGACATTTATATTATTTGTTACAGTTACTTGCTTTACATACAATAAACTTTTTAAATTATTGTTCATCGTTGTTTCTGCATTTTTTAATTTGCTATTTAGTTCAGAATCCCTCTAAAAAGATGAAGAAAGGGGCAAACAGAAAAATGAAAATCACATTCAATGATGGTCAGGAGCTGCAGATCCAGCAGGTCACTGAGCAGACGGATGGTGCACTTCTGATCAAGACCATTTCAGCATCCGAGGATCAGCTGAAGACTTTATTCTCTGATCCGACAACAACTAAGAGAATGTCTGTGAGCGAACGGGATGAAGATACCGTTGTGTATGAAAACTACACAAAGCTCGATGCAATCGTGAAGTACACGGCTGGCATCCTTGGTGTGCTGATGTACCGGGAAGGAGAAGATCCGGACAGCCGGATAGCAGCTCTGGAGGCACGACTTAAAAAAGCGGAGGAGAAAAATGAAATGCTCGAAGGATGCATTTTGGAA
>NZ_JAQFCE010000068.1:225-876 GCF_027690675.1 Bariatricus sp. TF06-38A | reverse complement strand
ATTTTATGTTTAAAATGAACCAATTGAGAGAGAGATAAAAGTAATATAAAAATGGAACAAGAAAAAAGTAATGAGGTATTGGTTGTAAAATCAGATAAGGAATGGATGCGTTATATTTACAGAGATAAAACAGTTGCATTATTGATGAGTATGGTATTGCTTAGTGGAACTTGGGTAGGTATATTTTTGTATGGCGTATCAAATGGAACAGTAAAAAAAACTAGTAATATAATATTATTTATCTTTGCGTTTATGATTATAGCAGAAATTATAGTTATATTATTAGATATTTATCGGTATTGGCGTGATATAGGACGGGAATTAGTATTAGATGAAACAGGCATTTTAGCCAAATTGTTGTTTTATGAAAAAAAGTATCAATGGAGCGATTTTAAAATTAAACAATTACGAAGTAATTTAGGAGAATACTATGATGAAGGGATGTTCTTTGCAATATATAAACGCCAACCGAGAACAAATAGTAAGTGTGAATTTTTTCCAATAAGATATCCTTTTGGAAGCTTTAAGATTAATTTTAAAATGCATAAACCAATTGTACTTCAGACAAGGTATTTATCTTGGAGTATAAATGGCGAAATAATGGCGGTCGAAAAAGAAGAGTTGCTTTCAAAATTAAAAGAATGGGGAGTT
>NZ_JAQFCE010000068.1:0-215 GCF_027690675.1 Bariatricus sp. TF06-38A | reverse complement strand
CATTGTGGAGAGGGAGTTTTATTCATCAAGAAAAAATCTGGGAATAGCAGTTCTGCAAGTGAAACTTTCAGCTATGCATCTTTGCACCCATACAGCAGCTTTGTAGCAAACTTTGAAGTGTTTGGGAAAATGTATGGAGAGAAGGATGCGTTGCATGAGATTAACAAGGAGCTGTTTCTGGAAAAAATGAAAGAATGGGGAGTGGAGGTAGAAGG
>NZ_JAQFCE010000067.1:0-1019 GCF_027690675.1 Bariatricus sp. TF06-38A | reverse complement strand
GTCGCGTCAATAACTCTAAAAAGCACTTGACAAAACGCTTCATGGGGTACGGCGGCAGATATCGCTTCCTACATGGACAAGGACTTTTTCCAGAACATCCCCATGACGCAGACGGAGCGGATCACGATGGCGAGCCGTCCAAAGCAGCCGAAGTATGCCAGAAATAAAAACATTCTGGTGATTGGCGGCTCCGGCAGCGGCAAGACGAGGTTCTTCTGTAAGCCATCTCTGCTGCAAGCCCATTCGTCCTATGTCTGCACCGATCCGAAAGGGACCTTGCTGCCGGAGATTGGCACTTTCCTGGAACGGAAGAAATACCGTATCAAGTGCCTCAACCTGATAAACTTCCGAAAATCCATGAAATACAACCCACTGGCCTACATTCGGTCAGAGAAAGATATCTTAAAGCTGGTAAACGCCCTGATTATGAACACGAAGGGCGAAGGCGAAAAATCTTCGGAAGATTTCTGGGTCAAAGCGGAACGCCTCTATTATTCCGCACTGATCGGCTACATCTGGTACGAGGCCACGGAGGAAGAAAAGAACTTCATCACACTTCTGGACCTTATCAATGCCAGCGAAGCCAGAGAGGACGATGAGACTTACCAAAGCCCGGTGGACCTGCTCTTTTCTCAGTTGGAGGAACGGGAGCCGGCCCACTTTGCCGTCAAGCAGTACCGCAAATTCAAGATGGCGGCGGGCAAAACATTAAAATCCATCCTCATTTCCTGCGGTGCCCGGCTTGCTCCCTTCGATATCAAGGAGCTGCGGGATCTGATGGAGTATGACGAACTGGAACTGGATACCCTGGGCGACCAAAAGACAGCGCTGTTTGTAATCCTTTCGGATACGGACAGCACTTTCAATTTCGTGGCCGCCCTCATGTATAGTCAGCTTTTCAATCTGCTCTGCGACAAGGCGGATGACTTCTACGGCGGGCGTCTGCCCGTCCATGTTCGTCTGATTCTGGACGAGTTTGCCAACAGTGTGACACGTTCTACGCCTAAAACGGTGGGAAT
>NZ_JAQFCE010000066.1:0-1043 GCF_027690675.1 Bariatricus sp. TF06-38A | reverse complement strand
GTCGCGTCAATAACTCTAAAAAGCACTTGACAAAACGCTTCATGGGGCGGCCCCAAGGATATAGCCCCCTATATCGACCCCAATTTTGACAACAACATTCTGCTGACACAGACGGAACGGATCACCATGAACAACAGGCCGAAAGACCCCAAAACCGCAAGAAATAAAAATGTTCTGGTGATCGGCGGTTCCGGCTCCGGCAAGACCCGGTTCTTTGTAAAACCAAACCTGATGCAATGTGTGTCCAAGGACTATCCGACCTCATTTGTGATAACCGATCCCAAGGGCAGCTTGATCGGTGAAGTGGGCCAGCTCCTTATCCGCAGCGGCTACCGCGTGAAAGTGCTGAACACCATCAATTTTTCCAAGAGCATGAAATACAACCCGTTTCGGTATCTGCACTCGGAAAAAGACGTGTTGAAGCTGGTAAATACCCTGATTTGCAACACTAAAGGCGAGGGCGAAAAAAGTGCGGAAGATTTTTGGGTGAAATCGGAACGGCTGTTCTACACGGCCCTGATCGGCTATATCTGGCAGGAAGCGCCGGAGGAAGAAATGAACTTCACGACGCTGCTTGAAATGATAAATGCCAGCGAAGCCCGCGAGGACGACCCGGAATTTCAGTCGCCGGTGGATTTGATGTTTGAGCGATTGGAGGAACGCGATCCAGACCACTTTGCCGTCCGCCAGTATAAAAAATTCCTGCTTTCGGCGGGCAAGACACGTTCCTCTATCCTTATCAGCGCAGGCGCGAGAATGGCCCCTTTTGACATCCGCGAGGTGCGGGAGCTGATGGAGGACGACGAACTGGAACTTGACACCATCGGGGACGAGAAAACGGCGCTGTTCCTGATTATGTCGGACACGGACACCACCTTTAATTTCATTCTGGCAATGGTACAGAGCCAGCTTATCAACCTGCTTTGTGACCGGGCCGATGATAAATACGGCGGGCGGCTGCCGGTTCACGTCCGCATGATACTGGACGAGTTTGCGAACAGTGTGACACGTTCTACGCCTAAAACGGTGGGAATAACCGACAA
>NZ_JAQFCE010000065.1:0-1074 GCF_027690675.1 Bariatricus sp. TF06-38A | reverse complement strand
CCCATGTTTCGTGTCATACTGGATATAGGGGATAAGGTCGGTGCGGTCTATCCTCTGTAAGTGGGCGGTTAATTTACTGGAAAGGGAACTGCTGTATCTTGCCCTGTCAAGCATAGTTCCCACTTTTTCCAGTCCACCTAATGCATCATGTTCTTCTAAGAAATAAAAACTTTTGACAGCAGAAATCACGCCACCCTCTGTGAGCCATTGCTGTGTTTCCTCAAGGGAATTATGTAGTTTCGGTACTTGCAGTTTCAAGACTTCCACAGCCCCTAAAAATCGTTCCCAAAACCGACACGTTTTCCATCTGCTCTTATTACTTTCATTTCTGTTTGGCACGACAAAGCGTAGGTTGTTTGCTAATAGCCCGAAAGCCAGTTCCCCAAGTTCCAACGGTCTGTCTTTGAATGTCATGGCAAAAACATGAGCCTTATCATCACGCAGTTGCATTTCTGTCCGTTTCCAACTGCCGACTTCATCAAGTGTCTTATTATGTTTTGAACAGACTTCCTTATCCTTATCATAAAAGCGGTAGGATAATCCCGATTTACCAGCACCGATATAAACAGTCTTTGCGGTGTCGAAATCATCAAACTTGCTTTCGTCAAAGTGGTAGCCCTCACTATTAGAAATAAATTCCTCTTTTTCGCATTTCTTCTTTATCTGCTCTATGGTAAAGAATGGCTTTTCGTTCTTATCATCAATGGCAATATCAAGTCTTGTGAAATGAAAGTTATCCAGTCCGTATCTTCGCTCACAGCGTCGAAACATATCCCCAAAGGTATAATTCCTACTGTCGAGAATACGGAAAATTAAATATCTCCAATCTGCCAGCGTGCTTGATAAGTCTTGAATTTTATCATTGCTGGATAAACATTGAAAATGTCAGTCGGTAAATCTAAAATGTGCATGATTATATCTTCAGCGGTTGCAGTATCAAATACAATGCTGATGTAATCAATCTTAACGGATAAATTTTTGTGTGTAGTTATAGTGCATTGCTCCTTTCGTATGCCCCGTTTTTTGCGGGTAAAAATCGTGTTTTTTCCTTTATTTATCACAGTTTCTAGGTAC
>NZ_JAQFCE010000064.1:0-1131 GCF_027690675.1 Bariatricus sp. TF06-38A | reverse complement strand
GGAATTGGATACAAGGTGGTGAAAAAATAATGGAACAAAAGAAAAAAAAAGGATTGCGGATCCGATCCTGTCTGACTGGTGCAATCTGGCTGGCACTTGTATTTTCAACAGTCATATCTGCTTTATTATTTGCTTTTTTGAATCATTTTTTTAATCTGCCGGGCAGCATATCTGTGCTTGGCTGGCTTTTGATTTTCAATACATTGATTGCAGGGCTGATCACTTCCTTTATCAATGCAAAGTTACTGGAACCAATTACCAGACTTAGTAAAGCAATGAAGGAAGTTTCTCAGGGAGATTTTGAACAGCATTTGGAAACGAACAGCCGCATAGCAGAAGTTGGAGAATCTTATCAAAGTTTTAACGTTATGACAAAAGAACTTCGTGCAACAGAGGTGCTGCAGATGGATTTTGTATCTAATGTTTCTCATGAGTTTAAGACCCCGATTAATGCCATTGAAGGATATACAATGCTGCTTCAGGGAGAAGAACTGTCTCCGGATCAAGAGGAATATGTAGAAAAAATCTTATTTAACACCCAAAGACTTTCCGGATTGGTTGGTAATATTTTGCTGTTATCCAAGTTAGAGAATCAGAATATACCAATGAAAAAAACAGAATATCGTCTGGATGAACAGATCCGCCAGGCATTTCTTTCATTGGAAACAAAATGGACAGAAAAAGAAATTGGTTTTCAGGTAGAATTGGAGGAAATTAAATATACTGGGAATGAAGGACTTTTTATGCATATCTGGATAAATCTTTTGGATAATGCGATTAAGTTCAGCCCTTCAAAGGGGACAATTATGATGTTTCTGAAACAAGAACAGGATTCTGTTAAGTTCATTCTGGAAGATGAAGGACCAGGAATAGAGGATGATGTAAAATCCAGAATATTTGACAAGTTCTATCAGGTAGATGGATCTCATAAAGCAGAAGGAAATGGCCTAGGTCTTGCACTTGTAAAACGGATTGTAGATAGTGCCGGAGGAACAATCAAAGCAGAAAACCGTGAATATGGTGGATGCAGATTTGTTATAGAGCTGCCAAAACAGAAAGATGAGATTATATAGTTTTAAGATAAATTAGCCTGCAAATAAAAAGTCAAGGCTAAATTTAAGAACATTGAAA
>NZ_JAQFCE010000063.1:0-1452 GCF_027690675.1 Bariatricus sp. TF06-38A | reverse complement strand
TTTGTGACTGAGTGGCGGACGGGTGAGTAACGCGTGGGTAACCTGCCTCATACAGGGGGATAACAGTTAGAAATGACTGCTAATACCGCATAAGACCACGGAGCCGCATGGCTCAGTGGGAAAAACTCCGGTGGTATGAGATGGACCCGCGTCTGATTAGGTAGTTGGTGGGGTAACGGCCTACCAAGCCAACGATCAGTAGCCGACCTGAGAGGGTGACCGGCCACATTGGGACTGAGACACGGCCCAAACTCCTACGGGAGGCAGCAGTGGGGAATATTGCACAATGGGGGAAACCCTGATGCAGCGACGCCGCGTGAGCGAAGAAGTATTTCGGTATGTAAAGCTCTATCAGCAGGGAAGAAAATGACGGTACCTGACTAAGAAGCACCGGCTAAATACGTGCCAGCAGCCGCGGTAATACGTATGGTGCAAGCGTTATCCGGATTTACTGGGTGTAAAGGGAGCGTAGACGGCTGTGTAAGTCTGAAGTGAAAGCCCGGGGCTCAACCCCGGGACTGCTTTGGAAACTATGCAGCTAGAGTGTCGGAGAGGTAAGTGGAATTCCCAGTGTAGCGGTGAAATGCGTAGATATTGGGAGGAACACCAGTGGCGAAGGCGGCTTACTGGACGATGACTGACGTTGAGGCTCGAAAGCGTGGGGAGCAAACAGGATTAGATACCCTGGTAGTCCACGCCGTAAACGATGACTACTAGGTGTCGGGGAGCAAAGCTCTTCGGTGCCGCAGCAAACGCAATAAGTAGTCCACCTGGGGAGTACGTTCGCAAGAATGAAACTCAAAGGAATTGACGGGGACCCGCACAAGCGGTGGAGCATGTGGTTTAATTCGAAGCAACGCGAAGAACCTTACCTGCTCTTGACATCCCGGTGACCGGCATGTAATGATGCCTTTTCTTCGGAACACCGGTGACAGGTGGTGCATGGTTGTCGTCAGCTCGTGTCGTGAGATGTTGGGTTAAGTCCCGCAACGAGCGCAACCCTTATCTTCAGTAGCCAGCAATTCGGATGGGCACTCTGGAGAGACTGCCAGGGATAACCTGGAGGAAGGTGGGGATGACGTCAAATCATCATGCCCCTTATGAGCAGGGCTACACACGTGCTACAATGGCGTAAACAAAGGGAAGCGAGCCTGCGAGGGTAAGCAAATCTCAAAAATAACGTCTCAGTTCGGATTGTAGTCTGCAACTCGACTACATGAAGCTGGAATCGCTAGTAATCGCGAATCAGCATGTCGCGGTGAATACGTTCCCGGGTCTTGTACACACCGCCCGTCACACCATGGGAGTTGGTAACGCCCGAAGTCAGTGACCCAACCGTAAGGAGGGAGCTGCCGAAGGTGGGACCGATAACTGGGGTGAAGTCGTAACAAGGTAGCCGTATCGGAAGGTGCGGCTGGATCACCTCCTTTCTAAGGAAGAAGAAGTAAGGAA
>NZ_JAQFCE010000062.1:0-1611 GCF_027690675.1 Bariatricus sp. TF06-38A | reverse complement strand
TCTACTACAATATATTTATGGTTAATATCCCTTACAGCCAGTAAGGAATTATCCATCTTGTTGCTTAAGCTGTATAATGATGGAGCAATCGGTATATCGTCTTCCAATCTTGGACTTCGCGTCCGTAAATTAGACTGATAACCAGCTCCTCATTCGCAGCGTTCGTTTTATGCAGGTTGAATCGCCATAGGTGCATTCGCGTCACACCACAGTAGATTGAATAGGCAATGAGTAAAACTGGTATTTATCCATTGCAATAATCTTAAGGAGTGACAATTTATGAACGCAGTAGGTATCGATGTTTCAAAAGGTAAGAGTATGGTTGCTATCATGCGACCTTTCGGTGAAATTGTTTCCGCACCTTTCGAAATCAAACACACAGCCAGTGATATCCATTCACTTGTAGAACTCATCAACTCTGTTGAAGGGGAGTCCCGAATCGTGATGGAGCACACAGGACGTTATTATGAAGTCCTCGCCCATCAGCTTTCAAAGGCAAATCTTTTCGTCAGTGCCATTAACCCAAAACTTATCAAAGACTTTGATAATGATTCTCTTCGTAAAGTGAAATCTGATAAAGCGGATTCTGTTAAGATTGCCCGATATGCTCTTGACAAATGGCAAAATCTTAAACAGTATAATGTTATGGATGAATTACGCAATCAGCTCAAAACCATGAACCGTCAGTTCGGCTTTTACATGAAGCACAAGACGGCTATGAAAAATAATCTTATCGGCATCCTTGACCAAACCTATCCTGGTGTTAATACTTACTTTGACAGTCCTGCACGCAGTGATGGCAGCCAGAAATGGGTTGATTTTGCATCTACATACTGGCATGTGGACTGTGTCCGTAAAATGTCTCTGAATGCCTTTATCGACCATTATCAAAACTGGTGCAAACGTAAGAAGTACAACTTCAGCCAATCCAAAGCTGAGGAAATCTATGGAAAAGCAAAGGAACTTGTTCCTGTACTTCCAAAGGATGCCATTACAAAGCTTATAATTAAGCAGGCTGTGGATCAGCTTAACAGTGCCTCTACAACTGTTGAGTCACTACGCACTCTCATGAATGAAACTGCATCCAAACTCCCTGAATATCCTGTCGTTATGGCTATGAAAGGTGTTGGAACTTCACTCGGATCTCAGTTGATGGCTGAGATCGGAGATGTTTCCCGTTTCACTCACAAAAGTGCTATTACTGCATTTGCCGGTGTAGATCCCGGTGTTAATGAATCTGGAAGTTATGAACAAAAAAGTGTTCCAACCTCAAAACGAGGTTCCTCTGATCTTAGAAAGACTTTATTTCAGGTAATGGATGTCCTAATTAAAACACATCCTCAAGATGATCCTGTTTATCAGTTCTTAGACAAGAAACGTGCTCAAGGCAAGCCTTACTATGTCTATATGACTGCAGGTGCCAACAAGTTTCTAAGAATCTACTACGGACGAGTGAAAGAATATCTTTCATCTCTTCCTGAATCTTAATTATCCACTAATATTTTCAGACCAGCACTGGTGTGGTGGTCTTATTTTGATACCAAATTTTCAACCTGTATAAAATTTTCAATGTTCTTAAATTTAGCCTTGACTTTTTATTTGCAGGCTAAT
>NZ_JAQFCE010000061.1:0-1671 GCF_027690675.1 Bariatricus sp. TF06-38A | reverse complement strand
TGGTTCTGACGGTCGATTGCCAGCGTGTACTGGGTCAGATCATTGGTCCCTACGCTGAAGAAATCCACTTCTTTTGCAAGCTCACGGCTCATCATAACGGCAGCCGGTGTCTCAATCATGATTCCCAGTTCCACATCCTCACGGAACGGGATCTGTGCCTCACGAAGCTCTTCTTTGACCTCTTCGATGATCACCTTGATCTGCTTCACTTCTTTTACCGAAATGATCATCGGGAACATAATGGCGATCTGTCCGTAAGCAGATGCCCGGTACAAGGCACGAAGCTGGGTCTTGAAGATCTCCGGTCTTGTCAGGCAGATACGGATTGCCCGGTATCCCAGTGCCGGGTTCTCTTCTTTGTCAAGTCCAAAGTAATCCACCTGCTTGTCTGCTCCGATATCCAGGGTACGGATAATGACCTTTTTGCCTGCCATATTTTCTGCAACCTGTTTGTATACCTGGAACTGCTGTTCTTCGGTCGGGAAATCTTCACTTTCCAGATACAGGAACTCGCTTCGGAAAAGTCCGATCCCTCCTGCATCATTTTTAAGTACGGCTCCCACATCGGAAAGATTACCGATATTCGCATAGACATTGATCTTCTGTCCGGAAAGGGTGACATTCTCTTTGCCCTTCAGTTCTTCCAGAAGTGTTTTCTGTCTGCGGTCTTCTTCGCGCTTTTCGGTCATAGCCTTCATGGTCTCTTCATCCGGATCAATGTAGATGGTCCCGGTAAAGCCGTCGATGGCTGCCATATGTCCGTCATATTCTTTTGCAAGCCTTTCTCCCAGACCAATAACGGCCGGGATATTCATGGTCCTTGCAAGGATTGCCGTATGGGAATTTGCTGATCCGTACATGGTTGCAAATGCAAGCACTTTGGACTTGTCGAGCTGAACAGTCTCACTCGGTACCAAATCATCTGCTGCCACGATCACCGGTTCATCTGCCACAACACCGCTTTCCCCGGCATCCGAAAGGATACCGAGAAGTCGGTCCGATACATCTTTTACATCGGCCGCACGTCCCTGCATGTAAGCATCATCCATAGATGCAAACATCTGGGAGAAGTTATCTCCTGTCGTCGCAACAGCATACTCTGCGTTGACTTCCTGGGTGGTAATAATATTCTTAATCGAATCCACATAATCCAGATCCATCAGCATCATCTGATGTACTTCAAAAATTGCCGCATTGGCTTCTCCTACATCTTCCATTGCCTTGTCATACAACTCACCGAGCTGTGCGATCGCAGTCTCCTGGGCATCCTCAAAACGTGCCGCCTCTGCTTCGGTATCCTCTACATGATACCGTCTTACCTGCTTTTCCTGTCTTTTATAGAAAGCAATCTTCCCGATGGCTACGCCACCAAAAACACTTTTACCACTTAGTGTAATCATAATCCTACAGATTCTCCTCTAATACTTTCTGGATTTCGGCGATTGCGTCTTCTTCGTCTTCGCCTTCAGCTGTGATGATAACCTCATTTCCTTTTTTTACGCCAAGACTCATAACTGCCATAATGCTCTTTGCATTGACTTCACGTGTATCTCCTGCTTTTTTGATCTTAATATCTGAAGTTTTTTTCGCAATTGCTTTTACCAGAATTCCTGCCGGTCTTGCGTGGATTCCCTGTGCATCTGTTACTACATACTTAAATTCTTTCATGAT
>NZ_JAQFCE010000060.1:0-1803 GCF_027690675.1 Bariatricus sp. TF06-38A | reverse complement strand
GAACTATCAATATCATCGCAAATATCTTACATATGTAATAATTCCCCATAAAAATTTTTTTATCCTTCAAAATACTCATCCAATACTGTTGCATCTTTTTTAACAACATAACCACTTCCACCGATTCCTTTCTTCTAATTTTTTTGTTCCTTAAATCTTACGCTTGTAATATTTAAAACTCAAATCTATTTTCAGGAATTGTATACTCCAGATTCACCATCTTTATGTGCGATATATCCTATTTTATTACCATCCTCTATATCTTCTCCATTTTTGTTACCCTGTCATTTTAAAGAACATCCTTACTTACACTGTTACATATTTTTCCGCTTCTTCTTTGCACTTCAACGTATTTCCATGCCCAATTACATATTCCATACATTCTTTTCCCTGCTCTTCTTTTCCGATTCGGTAGTAACATACTCCCAGCAGGAATCTGCGTGTAACCTCATAATAAGGCAGCTTTTCCGTATCATTTTTCAGTAATCTTACTGCTGCCTCATCTTCACCTTTCAGCATCAAATTTTTTGCCATAAACAGTGGATTCTTTTGATATACTTTCCCTGCTTTTTCTAATGTAGCCGAATAACCTGCCGCATCTTTCTCCTGATATTTCTTCGACAGTTCGAGATTCGTCATGACCTGCTGCCAGGAACGTCCCTCTCTTTTTCCTTCCCATTCATTCTTTATATACTCTTCTGCCTTCTGCAACTGCCCATTTATGATCAGTGCAACTACATATTTAGACTCAGCTATCAGCATGACACTTTTTTGAAATCCATGATAATCCAAGCTCTTTCCGTACTTTATCAACTCTTCCAGCATTTCTGAATATTTTTCTGCATCACATTGCTGTGACAGAATCCGGTCAATTTTTGAAAAGTCTCTGAGAATGTCCCTGATTAAAATGAATATACCTGCAATCAGATCAACCACCACGCAAATCCACAGAAGCCAGGGATCTGTCGTGACCCAGCCCGGCTGCTTTACATCGAAAAAGAGTACTGTCTCCTGATGCGGGAACGGATTTCCTTTGAAAATACTCACCACACAGATCAATGCTGCATAAATCAACAGCACATTCCGTATCATCCTGATGCGTCCATTTTTCTGCTTTTCATAAATCTTTTTTATCTGCTCTTCCATTTTCTCTACCTCGCTGTCACACTATTTTTGTACCTACAACATAATTATACATAATTTCTGCTGTTATTGAAATCTTCTCTGGCTGTCTCCTGCTTTCCGGGAGTATAAGCTGCCAGCAGAGTTTTATGGCACTCGGACAGGCAAAAATCAGTCTGCTTCTTGCATGCCTGCGAAAACTGATCCTGCTGATCCCTCTGATCTTTATCCTGCCGCTCTTTTTATCTGATAAGGTATTTGCAGTTTTCCTTGCAGAACCAGTCAGTGATATCCTGGCGGCTGCCATTACAACCATAACCTTCTTAAGCCGCTTTAATGGAATATTGAACCAGAAAGACCTCGCCTGCTGCAAAATTTTCACCAATACAGACTGATGCAATTAATGCCAGTGATACCAGTACATCTGATTGCCTGAACCTGTCCGATTATTTTCTTCAGTCTTCGGTGCAGATTATCTGCATCCATACATTGTCTCATCTTCCCATCTCCTTATCACCAGAAATATTAATATTGTAGCGAATCTCTGTTCGGTTGTACAATATCTACTGTTGCCTGTTCTTCTTTCTCCGCTGCTTTGCAAAATTCTTCTACTTTTTCACGATTGACCATATCGATCTGATTATCACAATCTACTGCCGCATATCCTTTTTCTTCCAGACA
>NZ_JAQFCE010000006.1:0-138904 GCF_027690675.1 Bariatricus sp. TF06-38A | reverse complement strand
CCCGAGGTGGAAACGCCAGAGGCTTACCTATCGCTATTCGGGCAGATTCCACAGTTTGACAAGCTGATTGCAACTATCCGAAGCAGGGAAATCTCTGCTTCTATTATTTTGCAGTCACAGAGCCAGTTAAAGGCAATGTACAAGGATAGTGCAGATACCATTCTGGGCAACTGTGATACTACACTTTTCCTTGGTGGCAAAGAGAAAACCACCTTAAAGGAAATGAGCGAGCTTCTGGGTAAGGAAACTATTGACCTGTATAACACTTCGGAGACAAGGAGTAATCAGAAATCCTTTGGACTGAATTACCAGAAAACAGGCAAACAGTTGATGACAGAAGATGAAATCGCAGTTATGGATGGAGGGAAATGTATCCTGCAGATCCGTGGTGCCAGACCATTTTTCTCGGACAAATATGATATCACGAAACACAAAAACTATCGGCTTCTCGCAGATGAAAACGAGAAGAACCGATACAAAGTTGAGAAAGAGTTAAATCCGCAGTACACACCGAAATCTGAAGAAGAGGTGGAAGTAATTCAGGTGGAGCTGTCGGAGTAACCATGGGAATGAACGGAAAATAATGAGGAAAGGAATAACTGACATTAGGTGCGCCGGCTTTTTAGTCGGTGTTTTTTCATTCCCGTAAACACCTGAAAAAAGTCAGTTTTGGTGAATGTATATGGCATTTTTTAGCAGTGCAATTACAACTTTGAAAACTCTTGTAGTCGCAATCGGCGCAGGTCTTGGCGTGTGGGGTGTCGTAAACCTTCTGGAAGGATATGGAAATGACAATCCCGGTGCTAAGAGCCAGGGCATCAAACAGCTGATGGCTGGTGCCGGAATCATGCTGCTGGGAACTACCCTGATTCCACAGCTGGCAACATTGTTCTCTTAAGAGGAGTGGTAGATGAACACCATCATTGAGAGAATTACGGAAGCGATAAAGGATATCCTGATCGGGCTTATCAAGTCAAGTTTGGATAACATGTTCACGTCTGTCAATGAGCAGGTGGGAACCATAGCCGGGCAGGTGGGACAGACACCGCAGGGATGGAATGCAGGGATTTTTAATCTGATTCAGAATATATCCCAAACGGTGATTGTCCCCATTGCGGGACTGATCATCACCTTTGTCCTGTGCTATGAATTGATCACGATGGTAACACAGAAAAACAATTTCCATGAATTTGAGACTTATAACATTTTCCTCTGGATCTTCAAAGCGTATGTAGCCATTTATCTGGTGACAAATACGTTCAATATCACGATGGCGGTCTTTGATGTTGGCCAGCATGTGGTCAACAATGCCGCCGGGGTGATATCAGGAAACACTGCGGTGGATGCAACAGAAGCAATTACACGGATTGTGGATGCCCTGGAGGATATGGAGTTAGGGGATTTGTTCCTGCTATCCATGGAAACGATGTTGATCAGTGTTACCATGCACATTCTGTCAATTATCATTACGGTAATCTTGTATGGCAGGATGATTGAGATTTACCTTTACACTTCCATAGCACCAATTCCGTTTGCCACTATGACCAATAAGGAATGGGGCAATATCGGAAACAACTATTTAAAAGGCTTGTTCGCACTGGCATTTCAGGGATTCTTCATGATGGTCTGTGTGGGAATTTATGCAGTTTTAGTAAATGCAATGACCATATCCAGTGACCTTCATGCAGCAATGTTTTCAGTAGCGGCTTATACCGTGATTCTTGCATTTTCATTATTCAAGACCGGAAGCCTTAGCAAATCGATATTTAATGCCCACTAACGGGCAGGAAAGGAGCGCATACCATGGCGTATGTACCAGTACCAAAAGATCTTACCAAGGTCAAAACAAAAGTAGCGTTAAATCTGACAAAACGGCAGTTGATTTTCTTTTCACTTGCCGCAGTAGTGGGAATTCCGTTTTATCTGTTCATGAGAAAACCAATCGGTTCCAGTATCGCAGCCATCCTGATGGTAACGATCATGCTTCCATTTTTCTTCATGGCAATGTATGAAAAAGACGGGCTTCCATTTGAAAAAGTGGTGGCAAATATCATTCGACAGAAGTTTATCTGTCCGGCAGTAAGACCATATAAGACAGAAAATTTTTATCAGGAGATTTCCACCCTTGTAAAAAAGGAGGGTGTGCCGGATGGCAAAAAAGACAAAGCAGGAGGCTCAGCAGGAGCGTCTGTCCCTAGCGGAAAAAAGAAACCGTCAGGAAAGAAGAAACAAAAAAAGCAGAAAAGAAAGAGAACAGGAAAAGCGTAGGAAGAAGCAGGAACGGGACCGCAGGAAACAGAAAAACATTCCTACAACTGCACAGCAGAGTATTCCGTATATTCGGATGCTGCAGGATGGTATCTGCCAGGTGACAAAGACCTTTTTCTCTAAGACGATTCAGTTTTATGACATCAACTATCAGCTTGCTTTAAATGAGGATAAAACCACGATATTTGAAAATTACTGTGATTTCTTAAATTACTTTGATTCTTCCATCAGTGTGCAGCTGTCCTTTATCAATCAGCAGGTGGATGTGGCAGAATTTGAAAAAAGTATTGATATTCCGGATCAGAACGATGACTTCAATGCCATTCGTGAAGAGTACCGAACAATGCTGAAAAATCAGCTTTCCAAAGGAAATAATGGTCTGGTGAAGACAAAGTATATCACTTTTGGAATCGAAGCAGAAAACCTGAAGGTGGCAAGACCGAGGCTTGAAAGAATCGAAACAGATATCTTAAACAATTTTAAGGTTCTGGGAGCACAGGCACATTCCCTGAATGGTTTGGAAAGGCTGGAGATTATGTATCATGTGTTCAACCAGGATCGGATCGAACCATTTAAGTTCCAGTATAAGATGCTGCCGGAAACCGGATTAAAGACCAAAGATTTTATTGCACCGACTTCCTTTAACTTTTCCAAGAATCAGACATTTTTGATGGGAAGAACGATGGGGAGTGTGAGTTACCTGCAGATTCTTGCACCGGAGCTGACAGACCGGATGCTTGCAGACTTCCTGGATGTGGATGACAGCATCAATGTTAACATTCATATCCAGTCCATTGACCAGAGTTCTGCGATCAAGATGATCAAGAGTAAGATTTCAGATCTGGATAAGATGAAGATTGAAGAGCAGAAGCGAGCAGTACGTTCCGGTTATGATATGGACGTGCTTCCATCGGACCTTGTGACTTATGGAGAAGAGGCGAAGAACCTGTTGGAAGATCTGCAGTCTAGAAATGAGAGGATGTTCCTTGTAACGGTTCTGGTGATGAATACCGCAAGGAAGCGTCAGAAACTGGATAACAATATTTTCCAGGTGCAGGGAATTGCACAGAAATATAACTGTTCTTTAAAACAACTGGATTATCAGCAGGAAGCAGCACTCATGTCCTGTATTCCACTGGGAGTCAATCGAATTGAAATTCAGAGAGGGCTTACCACATCTTCAACAGCGATTTTCGTGCCATTTACGACACAGGAACTGTTTCAGGAAGGGGAAGCTCTTTATTATGGATTGAATGCATTATCCAACAACATGATCATGGTTGATCGGAAACGTTTGAAGAACCCGAATGGACTGATTCTTGGTACACCAGGTTCCGGTAAGTCCTTCTCAGCAAAGAGAGAAATTACAAACTGCTTCCTGATCACAGAAGATGATATCATCGTCTGCGATCCAGAAGCCGAATATTCGGCACTTGTGCAGGCACTGCATGGGCAGGTAGTTCGGGTTTCGCCAGTATCTGACCAGTATATCAATCCAATGGATCTGAACCTGAACTATTCCGAGGAAGATAATCCACTGTCACTGAAAGCAGATTTTATTCTGTCTTTGTGTGAGCTGATTGTTGGAGGAAAGAACGGACTGGAGCCGGTAGAAAAGACCATCATTGACCGCTGTGTACGGTTAGTATATCAGGAATATCTTGCCGATCCAGTGCCGGAGAAGATGCCAATCCTGGAGGATTTATATAATCTGTTGCGGAAACAGGAAGAGCCGGAAGCACAGCGTCTTGCAACTTCATTGGAGATTTATGTTACAGGCTCCCTGAATGTATTTAATCATCGCACAAATGTAGATATCAACAATCGTATCGTTTGTTTTGATATCAAAGAGCTTGGAAAACAGCTGAAAAAGATCGGGATGTTGATTGTGCAGGACCAGGTATGGAACCGAGTGACTATCAATCGTTCCGCTCATAAATCTACTCGTTACTATGTGGATGAATTCCATCTTCTATTAAAAGAAGAGCAGACAGCAGCTTACAGTGTGGAAATTTGGAAGCGGTTCCGTAAATGGGGAGGTATTCCAACTGGTGAACTGGTTTGTTACTTGTTAGTCGCTTAAAGTGCAAACTATCGCCGTTCTGACTGAAACCGGCAAGTAAGTCAGAAGTATCAATGCGGAAAAAAACGGGAAAGGGGTAGCGACCTAATCCGAGTGGAAGGCTATTCATAATAGAATAGCCACACGCAACGCATAGAGCTTGAACCTGCATAAGCAGAATATAACAGCTCCAAGAGGCCGCATTGCCAGCCGGTACGATATAATCGTGGTAAAAAGATATGCTATGCTGAGCGTGAAATGACACGCTGATGAAAATGGGCGAAAGCCCCAGAGAGGTGGATAAAAAGCCGCCTGATAATAACAATCAGATAACACAGAATATCAAGGATTTGCTGTCTTCCAGGGAAATTGAGAATATATTTGAAAATTCAGATTTTATTTATATGCTCAACCAGGCTTCCGGAGACAGGCAGATTCTGGCAAAACAGCTGAATATCTCACCAACCCAGCTGTCCTATGTAACCAACAGTAATGAGGGTGAAGGACTTCTGTTCTATGGAAATGTCATTATCCCATTCGTAGACAGATTTCCGAAGAATTCCCTCTATAAAATCATGACAACCCGCTTGGAGGAAACTTCTGAAGCAGGTTAAATCAAAGGAGAAAACAATGTTACGAGCAATTTCATATGTATTAACTTTTAGTGGCGGTGCTGTTTTTGGCATCGCTTTTCTCTGTTTATTACAGGCAGGGAAAGGGTATCCGAAGAAGGAGGAGTAAGTAGTGGCAGAACAGAGAATGAAAGTCAGGGATAAGAAAGTCCAGAAGATGACCAAGGATGGTCTGGTGGAAGAAAACCTGACGGATAAATCTTCTGTTCGTGTCAGTAACCGTGCCAGTGATGTGCAGATGGGAGGAAAACAGGGGGAAAAAGAATTAAGCCTTGTGGATAAGTCTTCCCGCCAGTCTGAACGGAGTGGGAAAAATATTCGTCCTTCTGTGCAAAAATCCAGAGATGCACCGGAACTGATACGGACAGAGAAGCAAAGTGAGGATTTTGGACAAAATAGAAAGCAGCAAAACCGGAAAAGGATTCGTGCTGAAGTCGAAAAAGAATCCAGACTTGCAGAAAAATCTGAAGCCGGACAGTCAGGGAGACTGAAAGAAAAACGTGCTGATTTATCAGAAAACAGAGGAGACAGCCGGAGAAATCAGACCGGCGGCAGCAAAAAGCCAAAACAAAAACAGCGTTTGAAATTTGCTTATGAGGAAACTGGTGCTTCTGTGAAAAATGACAAAGATATGGAGAAATTGAACCAGATGGATACGGATGGAGTCAATTTCCGCCATCAAAAACAGAAGGAAAAAGCCAAAAGGTTTTCTTATGAGGAAGCAAAAAAGAAAAAGGAAGCTAAGCAGCATTCCAAGAAGGCACAGGTCTATCGGGCAAATGAAGGGGAAGCTCCTGGAAAGAAGAAATCCCGCTTGAAGTTTGGCGAAGGGGAATCTGTGAAAACAGAAAAAACTTCTGTTGCCAAGAAAGCAGGAAGTGCAACTTCCGCAGCATTGCACCGTGAGATCAGCAAAAATGAAGACGATAATGCGGCGGTAGAAGGTGCCCATAAGTTAGAAGAAAGCGGCGAAGGTGTTTACCGGCTGGAACAGAGAAGTGCCAGACGCAGGAAACAGAGGGCATCCAGAAAAAGAAGCAGACTTGAAAGACAGGAAGAGAAACAGACACAGGCGGCAACCCGTCAGGAGCAGAAGAAACTGAAAAAACAGATTCAGAAGCAACAGATCAAACGGGATTATGCCAAAGCGAAGCGAAGTGAACAGACAGTAGGAACAGCTACAAAAGGTACGATTGATTATATTAAGAAGATTGGCGGTAAGGTCACCAACTTCTTTAAAGAAAACCGGAAGGTGTATATCAGTGTAGCAGTTCTGATCGGATTGATGTTTCTGATCATAACGAATGTCACGTCTTGTTCTGCAGTGTTTTTACAAAATGTGATCACTTATACCGGAACCAGTTATCTGTCATCGGATCAGGCAATCCGGGAAGCGGAACTGTATTACACACAGCTGGAAGCTAATCTGCAGGAGCGGATCAACAACATGGAATCTGAAGAACCGGGACATGAGGAATACCGATATAACATCGGACCTATTGAGCATGATCCGTTTATCCTGATCAGTTATTTGTCAGCAAAGTATGAAGAATTTACCTTTGAACAGGTAAAGCCAGAACTGGATGCTCTTTTTGCATTGCAGTATCGGTTAGAAACAGAAGCAGTCAATGAGACTGTGACAGAGACAGCAACTGTAAGAGTTGGAGAATCTTTGGGACAGGTTGTAACAAGCGGATATTGTAACTGTCCAATCTGTTGTGGTATTTGGAGTGGAGGACCGACTGCCAGTGGAGCATATCCAACAGCCAATCATACCTTAGCAGTAGATGCTTCCAATCCGTTTGTTCCAATGGGAACAAAGGTGGTCATGAATGGAGTCGAATATACGGTAGAAGATACCGGAGCTTTCGCAAGATACGGTGTACAGTTTGATGTCTATTATGACAGTCATGCGGCAGCATCCGCACATGGTCATAAGACCTGGGAATGCTATCTGGCAGATGATAATGGAAGCCAGGAAGTGGAAGTGACCAGGACAAGAGATGTAGATGTGCTGAATGTCACCTTAAACAGCGGAAATCTGATGTCGATCTGTCAGGACAGGCTGGGATTTTTCCAGAAAGAACTGTTCAGTGCCTATAACGATACGAAAGGTAATTTACAGATGTTTGCGACACCGGTTGATTTTAACTGGTATTCCAGTGTGACAAGCTATTATGGATATCGGATTCATCCAATTTCAGGAGCAAATCAGCTTCATAATGGTATGGATATCGGAGCGCCGGAGGGAACAAAAGTAATGGCAGGGCTGACCGGAACGGTTACAACTTCTGCTTATAACGACAGCTATGGCAATTATGTTGTGATCAAGGACAGTAAAGGCTATGAACTGCGGTATGCACATTTAAGCAGCCGGAGTGTATCTGCAGGTGTATCCGTCACGAAAGGTGATGAGATAGGTCTTGTAGGAAATACTGGAAATTCTACAGGAAGCCATCTTCATATTGAACTTTTGAAAAATGGAGAGCGCTTAAACCCGATCTTTTATCTGGAAACTGGAGAAGGGGCAGGCTTTGGCGGCAATGAATACACCAGTGAAGCGGCACAGCGTTTGTTGAACGAAGCAGCGAGATATCTAGGAACACCGTATGTGTGGGGTGGATATTCTCCAAGTGGATTTGATTGTTCTGGATTTGTAAGTTACTGCCTGACAAACTCTGGTGTAAGGAATACAGGAAGATTGACTGCACAGGGACTGTATGACATCTGCACGCCGGTATCTCAGTCAGAAGCACAGCCGGGAGATTTGATCTTTTTTACAGGCACTTATGATGCAGGAGTTCCGGTAACGCACATTGGAATTTATGTGGGTAATGGTCAGATGATCCATTGCGGTCATCCAGTGCAGTACACGTCCATCAATTCACCTTATTGGCAGAGCCATTTTTATGGATTTGGACGATGGTAAGGAAAAGGGCGGTGTAACAGCCGTCCGGAAAGGAGAAGCGATGAAAAGTCTTGAAAAAGCAACGGCGGATTATGAGAAAGCCAAGGAAAAAATGGAAGCATCCAAAGCCAGATATGAAGCAGATTTAAAGCGGTTCAAGGCTGCGGAGATTGCAAAAACAGAAGCGGAAAATCTGGAAATTGTAAGAATTATCCGTGCAATGGATATGAGCATTCCAGAATTGGAAGCTTTCAAAAAGAGAATGAAAAATGAACTGCCCGGCAGGGTAGAAATACAGAAGGAGGAAACAAGGTCTGATGATGAATTTAGAGAAGATGAAACAGAAGAAATCTAAAAATAGCGTAAAAAAAGGATTGCTTGCGGCAACAACGATTCTTTGCCTGACATCGCCTATGTTGCAGACACAGACTGCTTATGCAGCTGAGAATACCACACCTGCGATTACGATTGAGAAACCGGATGGATGGAAACAGGGAGAAACAAGCATTGCTGTTACGGTAGATGCCAGTCATATGCCGGAAGGTTTCTCAATAGCAAAGATTGAAGCAAAAGCAGGAAAAGATGGAAACTGGCAGGATGTAACCGGAAGCGGAACTATCACGATCACTGGAAATCAGACAGTGTATGTGCGTGTGACAGATGGTGAGGGGAAGGTCTATGAGCAGAATCGCTCTATTAAGTGTTATGACACGGAAAAACCGACACTCTCTGCTTCCCTGACAGATGGTGTGCTGACGATTCAGGGGAATGATACAGTATCAGGGATTACTGCGGTAACAGTTAATGGCACCACTTATACAGATCTGAAGGATGGAATGCTGAGAGTGCAACTGACACAGAAAGATTTTATAACAAAACAGATTGAAATCACGGTAACAGATGGTGCCGGAAATACTTCTGAGAAGTATGTACTGCAGAATCCTTATTATGAATGGGCAAAGAAGCAGGCAGAGAAACAGAAAACATCCAGTGACAGTAATGGCGCAATGGCAACTACGACCAGTGCAGATGCAACGGGGACTGAGAAAACAACGACTTCACCGCTTCCGCAGGATGCACAGGCTTCTGAGCCGACAGATGCAAAAGGAACCGTGGATGATCGAACAGTAACAGGTATTGAGGAACAGCTTAATAAAGAAGGCGAGACAGCAGATTCTGTTACTAAAACAGCCACGGAAGGCACAAAAGAGTTTTATACCATTTCAACTAAGAGTGGTAAGATTTTCTATCTGATTATTGACAATTCAAAATCTCAGGATAATGTGTATTTCCTTACCGAAGTCAGTGAGAAAGATCTGATGAACTTCACACTTTCTGATTCAGTGACACTTCCGGAAGTGGATACGGTTTATGCAGAACCAGAGAAAAAAGCAGAGGAAGAAAAACCGGAAACGACAGAGTCAGCTGAGAAAGATAAGGTAGAGGATGAAATCCAGATGCCAGAAGATAAAAGTCCATTCGGAACGTATCTTTTGATTGCACTGGTTGCAGTCGGAGCTGCGGCAGGAGGATATTATTTCAAAGTCTATAAACCAAAGCATGAATATGATGACGAAGATGAGATGGAAGAGGATGAAGATGAATCCGAAGATTCAGAGTCAGAAAAACGGGAAGTAGACGATGCAGATGAGCAGGAAGAAAGTGCAGAACCGGAAATCCTGAGAGATGAAGATTTTAATGATGATGTACTGGAAGATGAAGAAGAGGAGCAGGAGTAAATGAAATTAGTGATTGCAGAAAAGCCATCGGTTGCGATGGCACTGGCTTCCGTGCTTGGAGCCAGAACAAGAAAAGATGGCTACGTGGAGGGAAACGGTTATATCGTTTCCTGGTGCGTAGGACATCTGGTTGGATTATGCGATGCATCGGAATACGATGAAAAATATAAAAAATGGAGATATGAAGATCTGCCGATTGTGCCGGAATGCTGGAGACACAAGGTTTTGGATGGAACAAAGAAGCAGTACGGAATCTTGAAAAAACTGATGAGAGATTCCAATATAGATGAAGTGATCTGTGCTACTGATGCAGGACGTGAAGGAGAGTTAATCTTTCGTCTGGTGTATGAGCAGGCAGGATGCAAAAAGCCGATGAAGCGGCTCTGGATCTCTTCCATGGAGGAACAGGCAATTAAAGATGGATTTGCGTCATTAAAAGACGGTTCGTGTTATGACAGTCTCTATCAGTCAGCACTTTGCAGGGCAAAGGCAGACTGGCTGGTGGGAATCAATGCGAGCCGTCTTTTTTCCGTTCTGTATAACCAGAATCTGAAAGTCGGAAGAGTGCAGACACCAACACTTGCCATGATTGTGGATCGAAATCAGAAGATCAAGGAATTTACCAAAGAAAAATATTATATGGCTCATATCAAGTTTGACGATATGGATGCAGTTACAGAGCATTTTCAGAAAAAAGAGGATGCAGATAAAGTGGCTGCGGACTGCCTGGAGCGGATGTGCGAAGTGGAAAAGGATGATGTGAAAGAGAAAACAGTCCGCCCTCCGAAGCTTTATGATCTGACCACCCTGCAGAGGGAAGCTAACAGAATGTTTGGCTATACCGCACAGCAGACATTGGATGCCGTGCAGGAGATGTATGAGCAGAAGCTTGTCACTTATCCGAGAACAGACAGCCAGTATCTGACAGATGAGATGGGAGAAAGCACAGAAACTCTGATTCAGATGTTACTTGGGAAAATGCCTTATGCTGAAGGCCTGGAATATCAGTCGGACGTTAGTAAGGTATTAAATTCAAAGAAAGTATCTGATCACCATGCGATTATCCCAACCATGGAAGTAGTCAAAGCAGATATTGGTGAACTGAAAGAGCGAAACCGCAAGATTTTGTATCTGATCAGTGCCAGGGTGCTGACAGCAACTGCAGATCCTTATATTTATGAGAGTCATAAATGCCAGATTACCTGTAATTATCATACGTTTTATCTCACGGCAAAGAAAACAAAGCAGGAAGGATTCAAGGCAATCGAAAATAAATGGAAACAGTTCTTTGGCGTAAAGATTGAGAAAGAAGAGCCGGAGCTGGATATCTGGGATGGCAAGCATTACGGCCCTTGTGATTCTTTTGTATCGGAGCATTTTACACAGCCACCGAAACAGTATACAGATGTGATATTTTGTGAGCGTAAGGAGTGGATAGGAATTGAAGAAAGGAGTTCAGCATGAGAAGAAAAAAAGATAAAAGCAATGGCATTACTGCTTTGTATGAAAGACTGTCTCGTGATGATGATAATGCTGGAGAGAGTAACAGTATCGTTCATCAAAAGCAAATGCTTGAAGATTATGCTATAAAACATGGCTTTACGAATCTTGTTCATTTTACCGATGATGGTTGGAGTGGAGCGACCTTTGACAGACCTTCATGGAACAGACTTGTTGAAGGTGTTAAAAACGGAGAAATCACTGCCTGTATCTGCAAGGATATGTCCAGAATCGGCAGAGATCATCTGCAAGTAGGTTTTTTCACTGACATTCTGTTTAGAGAAAAGGAAGTTCGATTTATAGCAATCAATAATGGTATTGACAGTGACCGTCAAGAAACCAGTGAGTTTGCCCCTTTTCTGAATATCATGAATGAGTGGTTTGTCAGGGACACAAGTAAGAAAATTAAAGCTGTACTGAAATCCAGAGGTTCTTCCGGCAACGCTCATACAAGTAATATCCCACCATACGGCTATTTGAAAGACCCCGAAAACCCCGACCATTGGATTATTGATGAAGAAGCTGCTGAAGTAGTCCGCAGAATTTATCGCATGACTATTGAGGGAAAAGGACCTTATCAGATAGCAAGAGAACTTTCAGAAGAAAAAATAGAAAGACCGTCTTATTATCTTGGAAAAAAGGGACTTGGAAATCATGCAAGCAACTATGACAAAGAAAATCCGTATATGTGGCGAGGAAATCAGGTTACTACTCTGATTGCCCGACCAGAGTATATCGGAAAGACTGTCAACTTCAGGACATTCAAAAATTCCTATAAGGACAAAAAGACGAAAAGGGCAGACAAGGAAGATTGGGTGGTTTTTGATGATACACAAGAGCCTATTGTCGATGAAGAAACATGGCTGCTTGCTCAAAAGTTAAGACAGAATGTAAGAAAAGCAGATCCTATGGGCGAGCCTAATGTTCTGACCGGAAAGATTTACTGTGCTGATTGTGGTGCGCCGATGTATAATCACAGGCAGCGGAAAGGGCGAGAAAGAATATACTATACTGCCAAAGGCGAAAAAAGGACAAGTTATTCCAATCCGGCAGATTGTTATGAATGTTCCACTTATAATCTTGCTTATCAGAAGTATGATCGTCACTGTACTTGCCACCATATTTCAACAAAAGCACTTAAAAGCATCATTCTGAAAACCATACAGGAGACTTGCCATTATGTTTCTTTGAATGAGCAGGAGTTTGTCTATTCTCTGCAAGAAGAATCGGCGATGAAAGATATTGCTGTTTCTGAAACTGTAAAAAACCGCATTGAAAGAAATCAGAAGCGAGTTCACGAACTGGATATGCTTATCAGGAAAATCTATGAAGATAATGTGATTGGAAGATTGCCGGACAGACTTTTTCAGAGTATGCTTACTGATTATGAAAATGAGCAGAACGAGCTGAACAAGATTATTGAGACTGACACCGCTGATATGCAACGGATTATAGGCGGTCAAAATAATGTGGAGCGTTTTCTAAAGCTGGTCAAAAAGTATGAGAACATTACAGAACTTACTCCTGCCATGATAAATGAATTTATCGACAAAATTCTGGTTCACGAGCCACAAGGAAAAGGTGCAGACCGCACCACAGAGGTGGAGATATATCTTAACTATGTCGGGCAATTTCAAGTACCTGTGGAGCAGCATGAACCAACCGAGGAAGAAAGGATTGCTGCTGAAAAAGAGGCGGAACGACTTCGCAGAAAACGAGAATCCAATCGTAAGTATATGAAAAAGATTCGTGAGAAATCAAAAGAATTTGCGGAGCATGAGCGTATAGCAGAAGAAAAAAGCTCTGATAGCAATGTGTGTGTTGAACAGAACGCCACAAGCAAATCAAATCGGCAAAAAGTGAAAGGAGAAAAAATAGCATGACAGAATTGAAACCACGAATCCATGATGAAAGCAATGGTCTGGACTATGTTCTTGTGGGCGATTACTATGTGCCGGACTTGAAGCTGCCGGAGGAACACCGCCCTATCGGTATGTGGGGCAGACTGCACAGGACATATTTGGAGCAGTACCGCCCTGCAAGGTTATCTGCCCTCTGTTTATCCGGCGAACTGCATACTTACCTTGCTGACCTGAACGAACAGGCAGCGGAAAGGTGCAGCCTTATCATTGAGCAGATGAAACAAGCCGAGGGTGTGACCGAAACCATGAAAGCAGATAATCAGATGTTGTGGGTACAGTCCATAAACTCTATCCGTAACCGAGCCGAAGAAATCATCAGACAGGAAATGATTTACTGCTGATTTTATCAAGTCCAAAACCAACAATTTTATATCGTCAACGAAGCGACAGGTATTTCCTTATGAAGTGTCTGTCGCTTTTCATTTATCAAACTTTAAGGAGGAAAACACAATGAAGATGAACCGGAATGAAATGGAAGCCCTTTATGCCTTTGGCTGTCCGAACCTGAAAGCAACTGTCGAGCGTTTGCGTATGGTGGCTGCCCTTGCACCCGATCCGGTGGCGAAGAAGCTGTTTTATATGCTTTCCGTCAAGCTGAGTGCTGAGGGTGTTGAAAGGTGGTATCGTTGCTTTTACCGCAGGCTGAGGGTGTTGAAAAACCGTAGGGAGGGCTGCTATGACGAGACTGACAAAGATTGAGAAAGAAACAATCGTTCTCTTTAATGAGGGCGAGGACAAGGCAAATATCTACACCCACAACGCCGGATTGAAAAAGAGGTTGGCTGCTTTTGCTAAGAAGTACCCTGACCTTTGCCGACTGGAAAAATCCAATGTTCAAGGCGGTGTTTCTTATGAGCTGGCAAAGTCCCGTCTGTCTATCCGTTTCCTGCCGCCTTACAGTGAGGAACGCAGACAGAAAGCCAGTGAATATGCGAAAAAGCATGGGCTGAACAGCCAGCAGGGATAATGTGATAATCAGGGCTGATATGCGGTTAAAATGTCAGGTGCAGACCTGATGTTTTGACCGTTGCCTATCGCCTGTGAGGAAAGTATCGGGGACTATGGATTTTGCGGAAATGTGCGTTATAGGTAAGTAAAAAACTACTTGATAGAGCGTGAATTGAATTGTTCATATCGGTATGATATAATTTACTGAAATGAAGCAAGAAGGTGGACTTTTGTATGAAAAAATTTTTGAAAATATTGCTAATCATTGTAGGAATAGTTTTTTTGATTTTTGCAGCGCTGATATGTATTGGACTGTTTGTTGATTATGATGACCATATTGAAAATGGTCGTTATACTTATGTTCCGGAAGATGACAATAAAGACAATGCATATGTCGAATTCAATTTGAGTGATTACGATAAAAAGGATTCTGAACTCATATATTATAGTTCTGTCGAAGAAGCTATTTTGAATTCTCCTTTGAATGCTGAAAATGAAGAATTTTCTGTTCCAGAAGATTTTCTTAATCATGTTGATGAAATATTGCATATATGGAATGGCAAACAGTATGATACTATTTTCTATCGGGCAGGAAGCGATAACGATCCCGTTCAAGGTTTTGTGATGGCACGCTGCAAAAAACAGGTGGAGGAAGCAAGTGTACAATATGCGTTTGTAAATGCTACACCAGCTACCACTACACCAGATACCACTTATGGGGGAGACTTCAAAAAATTTATCCATTTATCTTTAACAATAAGTGATATTCAACAAGACTTAAATCCAAATTATCCGGATACCAGATTCGTTTTTGGCTATGCACATGATAAAGAAATTTACTCATTAGAAGTAGAAGGTCAAAAGCCAGATGGGATTATAGAATATGAAGAATATGGTAGAACGATGTATATGTGGTATTATAACGATTTGAAAAGCAATAAAAGAGGCGATTGTCTGAGCTACTCAGTAGATGTGCCAGAGTAATTTTTCAAATTGGCTAATCTGCCACAACTGAATATGACCGTCAAGGTCAGATGAAGAAACCGATGTATTGAGCGTAAAGCGATCATGCGTCGGTTTTTCTTATTTCATGAGCTGACAGAATTCCGACTGTATATCACCCGTGAGGAAAGTATCGGGGACTATGGATTTTGCATAAATGCGCGTTACAAGGCTTGAACAGGAACTCTGCACACAAATTTTTTCTTCCATTCGTTAAGTTGATGAAGTATAATGAAAAATAAGATAAAGTTAATTCTTGGAGGTGTTATTCATGTTTGGTTTTAAGAAAAATGAAAAGCCAACGCTCATTATTGAAGCAAAAGATCTAATGGAAATTATCAAGTCTGATTATGATAATGATATGGCTTTTACTCTTATTGAGTTTTCCTATAATGAGAAAAAATATGTGATGGGTTCCTGTGTTTTACCTGCTAACGCAGAGGAATGTAAAGAAAATATATCTTTTATATTTCAAGACAGAGTTTTTGAAAGTTTTGAGGAATTTCAAACTGCTATTATTATAGATAATAAAAACATCTTACAATTAGAAAAACCCCTTGAAATTTTAAGAGCAGGAATTATTGATAATGAGCCTATGCTGAAAACGCCATGGGGAGATAAAAGATTAGCTGATAAAGCTGTTAATAAATAGCGTGTCGCTTTGAAAGGAGTACAAATTTATGGCATTATTGATGTTTAGAACTTTTGGAGTGATTATAGTATCATTTATAGTCTTAATTATGTATGTTTTGCATAGAAAGAAAAATGGGAAGTTTATAAAACGAAAGGCTGTCAATGAAGAAGAAAAAATAAAATATCAAAAATGGGAAAAAATAATCAATGTGATGGCAGTTGTTGGGTTATTGATTCTCGGTATATTTATAACTGTTCCTTGTTGCTTGGATATACCTTATTTACTATCTAACAATTTAGTTGAAGTTACCGGAGAAGTTACACAAGGTGCAATGTCAGGAGAAAACTCTAATAGTGAAAGAAGAATACATATTAGAGATGAGAAAACTGGAGAAGAACATTCATTAAAATATTGGGGAACAGGTAGCGATTTAGGAGATAAGATAACTGTAAGGTATTTACCACACACAGAATATGGGTATGTAGTTGAATAGAATAAAAATAAATATCCTATTTTGTTTTGGGAAATTTGTAGATTACCTGTAATCTGCCACAACTGAATATGACCGTCAAGGTCAGATAAAGAAACCGATGTATTGAGCGTAAAGCGATCATGCGTCGGTTTTTCTTATTTCATGAGCTGACAGAATTCCGACTGTATATCGCCTGTGAGGAAAGTATCGGGGACTATGGATTTTGCAGAATTGTGCGTTACAAGGCTTGAACAGGAACTCTGTACACAAAATTTTTTCTTCCATTCTTTAAGTTGATGAAGTATAATGAGATATGAAAAAGTGAGGTTTTAAATACTCGAATTTAAACAATCATTTTTATATAGCTGGAACTATGGAGGGCAAAAAATGAATGATTTTTTACGAATGTGTTTGAATATAATTACACAAATAGGCCCCTATTTAGTTGTACTTCTTCTTTTGAAATATCTTATAAATCTTCAACAAAAGAGAGCTAAAGAACGAGAGGAAGAACAGAAAAAGGGAATAATTAGAACGCATTATACAATAAAAACAGAGAAAACATTGACTATTATATTTGTTTTTGGAATTTTATTTACAGGAGGTTGTACTGTAGCAAGTGCTATCCAACAGGATGATATATTTCCTCCCTTGGTATTTGGCATTGCATTTGTTGTGTTTTTTATAGGCTCATTGAATATGATTATGTGGAAACTGGAAGTGGATGAAGATGAAATCACATGGCGTTCAACTTTTGGCAGAAAGAGAACTTTTCACTTTGAAGATATTACCTATTGCGAGAGAAGGAAAGGTTCTATGCGTGTATATGTAAATGGAGAAAAATTATTTACCATTGATAGTAATATTGACAAAGAAGAATTTATGGAGGACATAAAAAGAAGAAGAATCCCTGTAAAATCTTACTGGGCAAATCAGCATAAGAAAAATCGTAAATGACATAGATTTTATAACAGTACGATGTTAGACAACTGAATATGACCGTAAAGGAAGATGAAATATGAAAAAAGAGTTGAAACAAATATTGCTTATATGTTTATTTTTAATTATTGGTTGTGTACTTGGTTATTTTGTAGCACTTAATCAAATGAATCAACTTAGTGACCCTGAGTACATTGCGTTTTGGACAAGTCAAAATATGTCTGTTCCTGAACCATTAGGATTTACAAGAAGTATTCTTTCTTTTGGATTGCTTTTTGCTGGAATACCAACAGGTTTGATTTTTTATAGTGGTTTAGTTAAGAAATGGCTAACTCCTATCGCACCTAAAATTATAATTGGATTTGTTACTTTCCCGATTTATACACTTGCTGGAGTAATCGGTTCAATTCCTTTTATCATCTATAAAGGAATTTTTCTATTCAAAAATAATAGATGTAAATGACAACGAGCTTTTCAAGAGTAGGGTGTTTATCAACTACTTTTTAAGGCAACCACGCAAGGACGATCAGCTACATAGTTGGTCGTTTTTGTTTATCCATTTGCAGATTATCCGTAATCTGCCACAACTGAATATGAACGTTAAGGTCAGATGAAGAAACCGATGTATTGAGCGTAAAGCGATCATGCGTCGGTTTTTCTTTTTGCAAAATAGTCCGGTGGACTGTTTTGTAAAACCGAAGGAACTGACGGAGCTTGGGACGGGGCGAAGTCAGTTTGTTCGGGCGGGAGTACGGAGGGTGCAACCCTTTGTGCATGGGTACAGGGAATGCAATATCCCTGTGCAGGTCAAGGGCGGCAGCCTTGCCCAGTTAAGTGGCGTTTCGCCACTTAGTACTGGGTATTACTTGACGCAGAAAGCCGCAAGGAATCAGCTTCGCTGCCCTTCTCCCCTGTCGGGGAAATCAAAAAGAAAAGGAGGAACTCATGTGAAATTAACAAGACACAATGGACGAGCCGGAAAGAATGGCGTTTATAATCCGAAGCACAATGACCGCAGTTTTGACATTGCCAACAGCGAACACATTGACGAAGAACGAGCCAAACAAAATCTCTATTGGGACTGTTACAATGGCTTCCGCAATTTCAAAAATCCCGAAAAGGAAAATGAGCTGTCTGCCACTTTTGAAGATGTGGAACAGCTTTTTTATCGTCAGCGGTATCGTGATTTTGTGACCGGACAGAACGAAAGAAATGTGAAGAACCGACACCCTGAAAGAAATAAGGAAACCGGAGATTTACTCAAAAGCAAAAAGACCTGTCCAGAGGAAACGGTCTATCAGATTGGAACGCTTGATAATCATGTTCCACCGGAATTGCTCATTGAGATCGTCACAGAATTTATGGAAATCGTAAATGAGCGTTTCGGTTCTCATGTCCATATCCTGAATTGGGCTCTGCACTTGGATGAAAGTACCCCTCATATTCACGAGCGTCATGTGTTCGACTGTGAAAATCAATATGGGGAGATTGCCCCACAACAGGAAAAGGCTTTGGAAGCACTGGGGTTTGAACTGCCGGAACCGGAGAAGCCTGTCGGAAGAAAAAATAACCGCAAGATGACTTTCGATTCAGCTTGCCGAGTGCTGCTGTTTGATGTGGCGAAAAAGCATGGCTTACAACTGGAAGAAGAACCGGAATATGGTGGTCGTGCATATCTGGAAAAACAGGACTATATTCTTTTCAAGCAAAAGGAGCAACTGGCAGCACAGGAGCAAAAGCTGGAAGAACTCACGATGAAGATTGAGGATGTGGAAGCTCTGGTGGACGAGGTTGCCGATATTGCCTATGACAAGGCGGTTGAGGTCGTTGCTGATACTGTGAAACTGGAAACGCACAAGGAGGATATTAAGCTGGTGGAGCAGTCTAAGGCATGGGTTCTCTCCCCTGAGCGTAAGGCTTCAAAGAAAGAAATCGAGTATGCAACGAAACGATTGGATGGCGTGATTGCCAGAATCACAAACGCTATGAAATCAACCATTCAGAAAATTCAAACCACGCTGATGAAACCGGAGGTCAAAAAAGCCGGAACGGAGCAAATCAAGAAGAAAGCCAAAAGTTCCATTATAGAGCAGTTGAGCCGAAAAAAGAAAGAAATGGCAGAGCGTGAAGTCAGCCGGACACTTCCGGCGAAAAGCAAAAAACAGGATATGGAACTCTAAAGCACTTGCTGTTTTCACTTTGAAAATGACAGGTGCTTTTGCTTTAGGAAGCAAGAAAATATCTTCCATTCTTTAGGTTGATGAAGTATAATGATAGTAAGAAATTTTTTGTAATGACCTTAATCCAATAAGTGATTTTGCAATTATCAAGTAAAGGATGTAATTATATGAAGAAAGTACTGTTGCTTTTCAGTGTGATTATTATACTCGGTTTAACAGGCTGCTCTAACAAATATTTCAATGACTGGTTTAGCTCTGAACAAAATGAAACGGATAAGATGTGTCAACAAATTATCGAGGCATGTAAGCAACAGGATTCAGAGAAACTCAAATCTCTATTTTCCGAAGAAAGCAAAAAGAACATTGAGAATTTAGACACTGAAATCTCTGCTTTTTTCGATTATATTGAGGGCAGTATCCAAAGTTTTGAGGGCGATTGTGCATCATCAAGTGAAAGCAACTATGGTAAAAGGAAAACGGAATTGGATGGTATGTATCTCATATTGACAGAGAAGGAACGGTATTGTATGAATTTTTATATGTATAGTGAGGATGATGAAAATGCCCAAAATGTGGGGATATATAAAATTGAAATTGCATTAGAGAGCGAAGTGGCTGAGGATAATTTTATATGGGATAATCCCCCAAACGGTATTTTTGTTGGAGGACAAAATTGATTTTTGTTATGAGAGAACATTAAAGTATAAATTTCGGATGGTATAAGAAAAACTGACTACAATTAAATCTTCACAGCTTTACTAAGCAAGAGATCCGAATGATATGCTCCCTTCATGATGACAGTTTGTTTTTTCACTGTCTCTCATAAAGGGAGCATATCAGAAAAGGTCTCCTGCTTTTTTTCCCAAAAACTGAATATGGAACTCTAAGGCACTTGCTGTTTTCGTTTTGAAAATGACAGGTGCTTTTGCTTTAGGGAGCAAGAAAATATCTTCCATTCTTTAGGTTGATGAAGTATAATGTAAGCAACAAACTTGAAGTTTAAGGGAATGATATTATGGATTTTGCTATATTTAGATTGTTTATAAGAGTTTCATTATTTGTTATAGCTTTAATTGCTTGCATTATCTATCTAATTAAAAAAAGAAAACTTATCTATTCGATATTTTTTGATAAAGAAGCGATAAAAAAAGAATATACTGGAAAAAATGATATAATATTTCTTCGATTGGCTAATACCATTCTTGTTATAGTAGCTATTCTTTTAATCTTATATTTGAAAGATTTTGTTTTAGATATGCCTTACATCATAAACAAACAGTATAGTTATGCAGAAGGATATGTAACTGAACAATCTCATGGTGGTGCAGATATATCTTCTGAAAGAAGAAGTATTTTTCTATATGATAAAGTTAAAGATGATGAAATCGAAATCACAGTATTTTCAAGGTATGTTGATAAAAATACTTATTTAAAGGTACAATATCTTCCGCATACGAAATATGGTGCTATTGTAGAAAATAAATAATTCATTCTAAAAAGAAAAATCCCAGTTGATATTTCACATATTTTAGGAAATTTAATAACTGTTATATTTAATTATCAAATTCTTCGCAAACCCTTGAAAATACTAAGTTTGTAGCAAGTGAGCTTTCCCTTACTCTTTCCCTTGTGTTATATTCTCACATTGGTTTTCATGAACCTTAATATGGGAAAAAATAAGGGAAAGAAAATTTCATAACACAGTATAACAATAACGACATGGTGAACTGATTGAAATGTTTTCGATATTTAACTCTATAACTGATTATTAAAAGAAAATGGAGATAAGATACGATGAGAACAATTTATGCAGAATACAACATAAATCACGATAGTATTGATGTTTACACAAGTGCCGGATATATGCTTCGCATTGATTGCTGGAAAGCTGAAAAAAATCTAAAAACCACATACGGATCAGAATGTGCGCTTACTTCATTGGCTGTGGATGAGCCTTTGGAATATGCAAGATTATATCTTGAGGGTAATTTACAGATGTGGGTAGATGCAGAAGACTCACTAGAGTTATAATCCTTATCCATATAAATAATATGCAAATATATATCCCATCAATATAGCGAATATACTGAAATAAAAGTATCTTTATAATCAATTTTAACCAAAAGAATATGTTCTTAGAGGAGGTGTCTCCCGAAAGAACATATTCTTCTATTATGGGTAATTATAAATATAGAACATGCTTTTCTTGTGCTACAATTTCTTCACTATGAGTTACAACAATAACTGTTTTTCCCTGTTCACTTAACTCATGCAATATATTCATAACAATCTCACTATTTTTTTTGTCTAAGGAACCAGTTGGTTCGTCTGCTAATACAATCGAACATTTCTTTAGCATTAAACGAGCTAACGCAACTCTCTGCTGTTCGCCACCAGATAATTGATAGACTTTTTTGTTAATTACTTTCTGTAAACCAACTTTTTCAAGAGCTTCATTTATTGAAATATCCGTTCTACCTGATTTTTTTATTATTTCTAGATTTTCTTTTACTGTTTTGTTTTCCAAAAGGGCAAAATTTTGAAATAAAAATCCAACAACTTCTTTGAAATATTTCTGCTTTTTTCCTTTTTTTGCCACATCAAAACCATTCACAATAATAGAACCTTTGTCAGGAGTTTCAATACCTCCAATCATATTAAGTAAAGTACTTTTTCCGCATCCACTTTCGCCACTAATTACCAAAAAACGGCTATCTGGAATTTCCAAATGAAAATTTTTGAACAAAATTTTATCATTATATGCTTTGCATAGATTTTCAATTGTTATCATAAGCAACCTCCTTTTAATGATTTCGGTATGTTTGTTTTTTCAACAATTGTGATATTAAAGAAAATAATTGTAAATTCTATTAGTGCCATAAATGAACTAACAAGAATGCTAATTCCTACTTCAGTCTGTACCGATAATAAAGAATAGATAAGCATACCTACTAATATCACAAAATTTTCCACTACAATCATTTTAAGAAGTGTTTTGTGCCGTTCAAATAAACTATATCCAAAGATTTTCATCAAGGAAATTTTCATTGCATTTTCTCGGAACTCTAGTCTACTTACTGTAACAATAATCATAATATTTAAAAGCAATACAATCGTACAAAGAGAACTTAAAAATCCCACGAGTTTTATTAAAAATGTGTGATTATATAAATACTGTTCATGTACGTTTGTAATTACTAGCTGATAATTTCCAAGCATATCTTCATACTTTTTGCTGATATTTCTTAGCTGTTTTTCATCACATTGAAATAAAACTGCTCCTGCTTTATAGCTTTCAAGATACCCACCATTGACTGCTAAATCTTTGTTTGCCTGATAAATAATTATCGGATTTTTGCTTTTTTCGATACCATTTATTCTACTTGTATCTAAATAGGAAAAGTATTCTGTTTCGCTATACTCTATGTACTGAATATTTAATTGTTGTAAATTATCATGATTTAAAACATGGCTCAAGGAGTCATAGGCTAATTGCTTGTTTTTAGCAAAATATCTATTCTTTGGAATGAAAATAATCAAATCAGAAGATTCATTCTCTACTGCATTTATCTGCTTCGTAAAACCTTGTAACATATCTTTTGCATGATTATTTACATATATCACATCATTTTTATCATTTAAAATATTCAAGCATATTACAGGCTTTAATGTGTTATATTCATTCTTGTATAGTTTATTCCAAAAAGCTTCTTCTTTTTCAGCATTAAAATCAGTAGTCTTTACGGTAAAATAATTTGCATCATAATATTCTTCTAACAAATGTTCATTTGTAAATAGGTTATTATGAATACTACTAATATTAGTGGTAATTGTAAAAACAGCGGCTACCCCTGCTATAAATTTTAACGAATAAATTAAAAAATCCACTCCTCTTTTGTGTGTTGCATTTGCGAATGCCTTTCTAATATCAAAAAAGCAAAAAGAACAATATGGAATAGTGGAAAGAATAATTCCAATGGAATATAAAATTGTGACGAGTCTATTCTCATATGCTCCCGATATATAATTTGACAGCAATATTTTTGCAACAATAAATAATGCAATGTCAAAAGTTACATCGAATAAAGCAGCCTTAAATGCTATGAAACCAGCACTTTCTCCTAAGGAAACTCGTACAACAACCTCTTTTTTTCGCCTAACCACTTCAATTACATTTAGAACAATCATCAATGCAATAATCATACCCCATATAATAAAAATCATGTCCTTTTCCGTAGAATTCCAATATTCTGGATAAGTTAAGCTATATTTTTCTGATAATTTCTGATATGCAGAGATAATATTGTCCTCATTTCCTATGTATGAGATAAAGTTTTCATAACCCACAGAGGTACTTTGCAATTCTGAGAGATTATGAAATTTTACTTTCGTAATTCCGGAAACTAAAGCGGTATATTCTGATTCTTCTATGTTTGCAGTATTTTTTAATGTTTGTCTGATTACTTTATCATCGCCATAAATATGAAGTGTTGAAAGGTATTTATTATTGATTTCATTGTACTGAGAAAAAATATGTACATCATTCTCCGTTGCAGTTTCTGATACATCTTTCAGAAACTGCGACATATCTTCACTAGCAACTTCATAGCGTGATGACGTAAAATATGCTGTAGAAAAGTTCCAAAGCTGATCTTGAAATATTTCAGATTGCATAAGTATTCCAAAAATCAGGAAACAAAACAAACATAAGTTTTTAATTGCTTTCATTTATTTCAACCCCAGATTCCATACTTTATTTGCTTTTTCAAATATCGTAGTCAATATTGTGCTATTTTCATCAACAATCCATTGATCTTCTTGATCTTCAGCTTTTTTGCTACTTGACAACATAATTTGAGTATTCAAATCCTTATAGTCATTAAATAGCACGCCTTGACTTATTCCTTGGTGAAATGGTTTTATCCAAATAATTAGTGCATATCGAACATCTGACTCAGCTATCGCAAGATTTCCATTCCAAAGCAAATAATCAGGGACAGACACACTATACTGGAATCCATCTTTATCTGTGTAAATTTTTACTCCAGATTCTTCTATTTCAGGGAAGTCTTTCTGAAATTCGTTATATGGTTTATAACTCCCGAAGTACCAAAATAAATTATAGCAACAGAACAAAATAACCAAAACAATTCCTATATATTTTATTTTTTTCTTCATTTATATACACTCCACAAAAAAGAGTGGTTGGAATTCCAACCACTCAGCCATTATCCCGAACCTTTGTTTAGTAGCTATTACCGTAGGTAATACTATTTCCTTTATGAGCAACCTCAATTTTAGACCAATTACCTTTACCAACATTTGAACCCGAAAAAGAACCATTTCCATTCTTGACATATGCGTAATGATCTTTAGTTGAATGATATGCGTGTGCATAATCTTCATTAATAGCAAGAGTATTATAACCATAAGTCAAAACACCTTTTCCGTCATCAGATGTAGTGCTCAATTCCCACTTTTTATCAAATGTCTTATTCCCGTTTGTAACAGAAAATGCCATTACTGGAATTGATGAAGAAATTAACATTGCACTAATAGCTACCCCTACAATCACTTTCTTTGCTCTCATAAGTTTTACCTCCTTTGATCTGCTGTATTTCTATTTATATTTTATCAAATATTTTGTATCAAGTCAATCAGTATCTTGACTTATATAGCGTCGAATTGTAAGATATATTCCTTGTAAAATTAACCAAAAGAACAACAGATTTATTGATAATGCTTTTTTAATTACTTCTCCAAAATAAATGATGACAGCCGCACTTGTCAGTATCATCAGTAGGGTAATAACATCCCAACAGTTTTTCTTATATAATTCTATAACCTTTATTTCTATCAGTATTGCCAGTATCCCTGTCCCTGCCACACATATTCCAACAACCAATATCATCAATAACCAATATATGATTCCGGCTATAATCTCATTTGGAATTTTTGTGCTGATTTGTGCCACAGATTGCCCGGCATCAATCGTCCAACCGATAAAAGTTTGTATGAATGATGCTGCATCATGGAAGAATGATTTGCAATCGGAAAGGAACACATCTGACTGTACTGCCTGAAAAAGAGTGGTTGTCAGCGAATACCATGCAAGAAGGAACAAGGTTGTTTGGAACATTACCGTTTTTGCTTTATATTGTCCTGCAAGTTGCTCTTTTTGTGTTTCGTATCTTGCTTTTGCATTCTGATAGGCTGTCCGGTCACAGGCTTCGCATTTTTTATAGAGTACCGGCTTTTCTACCGGTATCTCTACGATTTTCTGATGTGTCCGGGCATAATCCCGTTGTTGTGTTAAGCATCGTATTTTATCTTGACATTCCTCTATCGTGACGTTTGCGCTTCGCAGCTTCTCTTTCTCGCTCCGCAATGCTCTGTCTGCCAGCTTCAAGTCGTTCTTTAATGCTTGAATATTCCCGGCTCTGTTCTCTTTGTTTAATTTCTCGTTCAAGGTCAGAGATTCGTTGAGCTGCGTCTTCAGTTCCACGATAAGCTGGTCTTTCTGTTCCAACTCTTCTTGTATCTCCTCGGTCAAGAGCAGAAGTTCTTCCAACTGTTCGGCGTTCTTTAATTCTCTGGATTCGTTCATCTATATCACGTCCTTTCTCTACCTGCTGTTCCAGTTCAGCAATTCGGTGTTCTGTTTCAGTAATAAACTGTTTTCGCTGTTCAGCTTCTGTGCCAATATCTGCCATTGCTGATTTTCGTTTTCCAAAAGTTCTATCTTCGTTTTCTGTTCTTCCATCTTGGAAAGTAGTTCCTCGGTATTTGGCAAAATGTTGAGCAGCTCGGATAACTCGCTGTTTAATTTTTGCAATTTCTGATTCTGTTCCTGCATAAGAGAGAGTTGGGTGTCCCGGTTCTGCATTTCCAGAAGCATTTCTGCCATTAAGGTCTGCTGTTCTTCGATTTGCCCAATCATGGACTCCATTAAGGGTATAATTTCCCGGCTTTCTTCTAATGTCATTTAATCGCTCCTTCCATAATGATAATGCACCTGATACTTTCCCAAAGGTGTCCAGTATCTTTTGCAATAACGTGTTTTGTTGTTTTATGATTTGATTTTCCGCTACTTTCCACGAACCTTTTATTTCCTGCCCGGCAAGAAACTTTTGTTCAATCTTTCTTGCGTCAGCACCTTCATGGATGGTAGGAATCTGGAGTTTTCCCTGCTTTTCGTAAGAACGGTGATCGACCTGATTATGCAAAGGCAGATGTTCATTACACACCTTTGCCCACTCGCTCCGCCACAGTTCACAGTTTTTTGGATTGTTCCATCCCGTAGCATCGGTCAGTACCCGTTTCCATTGCAGGCGGTTTCTTGCACCAATCTTCTGGATTCCGTTTTCATCTAATACAGGGATACGGATTCCATGACGGTCAGGGTTTTTCTTATCCTGCCACCAGTTCGGATGGGATTCATCAATCACGATATTTCCGCTTTTATCTCTGACAAAATCCCAATCTTTGACTTCTTTCTTCCCCCAAGAATGATCCGGGTTAAAAGGGCGCATTGTCAGAAGCAGATGGACATGAGGATTGCCATCCCCTTTGTCGTGGATACTCCAATCAGCACACATTCCCTTATCCACAAATGTTTTTTTGATATAGTCGGCTGTATATTGAATCTGTTCCTGTCTGCTCCATTCTTTGGGGAGGGCAAATTCAAATGACCTGCCAAGTTGGGCATCTGCACTTTTTTCAATCTTCAATACCTCATTCCATAACCGTTGTTTCTGAAATGTGATTTTAAATTTTTCTAAAGCAGCTTCTTTATCTTCTGACCTTTTGTATCGGACAGATTTTTGAAAGCGTTTTATATTTTCTTCTGGTACTATCTGCCATTCAGGAGGTGCGTTTTCGCACATCATCAGACTGGTGTAGACCACTTCTTTTTTAGAAGTGTAATAACTGATTCGCCCGGTTTCCTCGTTTTTCATCACATCCCCATTGAGATATGCGGAAGCGGAGATAACAGATTTCCCTTTACTTCGTCCGACTATTTTGATTGTGTAATGAAAAATCGCCATGTCTGGATTCCCCCTTTCTGCACATCCGGCATAGATTTCCGGCAACATTGCTTTCAGTTTTAGAAAAAGCAGTATTGCCGGAACGCCCTCTGCGTAAGAGTGCCCTGCGCATAGCAGCCTGCATGGAATGCGCCCCTCTGGCGAAGAGTGCCTCCTGCGGCATGAGCAGGTCTGGCTGAAAGCCCCGCCGACGGAACGAGCCCGGCAAGCGTGAGCGAAGACCGGTTGCCACTTGTGGCAAACTTATTGGGACGACCTCTGGTTGTCCATAAGTGCGCCCTTCATGAAAAAGCAATGAAGGGAATGAAAAACTCATCCCCCCCCCGCCATTACACTTCCTCCATATCGGTATGTGTTTCTTTCTGCATTGCCTTTGAAAAAAATTTCCCATTGGCTTCCTGCTTTTTCAGAAAACCAATCAGCTTTGGGATGTCCTCTTCCTCGATAGGCGCACCGAGAACGGATTCCACCGCACCGCCAACCTGACAGAGCCTATGGGTTCGTTTTTTACTTTCTTCGGCTTTCTTTCGTTTCAGAAGTTCTTTCTTCTGTGCTGCATATCGTTTTGCTTTTTCAAGGCTTTCCTGTTCCTTCTTTTCCATTTCAAGCATTCGTTCTTCATAACTTTTTGTTGATTTTGCCATGATTACATTCCCCTTTCTTTTACAAACATAAGTTCTCGGTTGCGTATCAGAAGAAGCACATGGTATAATCTTCTTGCGTGTAGGTATATCATGGCTTCGGTCTGATAGAACCTTTGGCGGTTTCTTTGGAAGCCGCCTTTTTAATTTGCCGCAGTTCTTGTTACGGCTTTTACATTTCCTCTATCCCTCAAATCACGACCTTCATTCGCTTCCATAAACATTTCCAGAATATCGGTTTTAATCAGGACTTTGCGACCAACCTTTAATACTGGAAGTTTCTTCCATTCTACAAGCTGTCTTAAGGTGTTTCTGCCGATTCCCGTATAGTCAGCAGCTTCTTCGATGGATAATGCAATTTTTCTTTGCGTCATATAATCACCTCCTTATAAATTGCATTATGCAATTCCTGTGATGTAAGTATATCCTTTTCACATCTTTTTGTCAAGCGTTACGAAATGTTAAAAATAAATATTGCATTGCATATTGCAATTTCTGAAAAACAATGCTATAATTCATACATACCGAAAAAGGAGGCAGTCAGCATGAAAGATAAAGAATTACGCAAGCTGATAGGCAGCAGAATAAAACAGCGCCGTCTGGAATTGAATCTGACACAGCCTTATGTCGCAGAGAAGATGGGAGTTACCGCTTCTACAATCCTGCGTTATGAGAATGGTTCGATTGACAATACGAAAAAAATGGTGCTGGAAGGTCTTTCGGAAGCACTCCATGTATCTGTGGAATGGCTCAAAGGGGAAACAGATGAATATGAAACCGACATTACGGATAAGAGAGAATTACAGATTCGTGATGCGATGGGAGATATTCTGGAACAGTTACCGCTTGCCCTTACCAAAGAAGAAGATGCTTTTTCAAAAGATTTATTACTGCTGATGTTAAAACAATATGGTCTGTTTTTGGATTCCTTCCAGTTCGCCTGCAAAAACTTCAAGGGAAATGCTGGTCAGACGGATATTGCCAAAACAATAGGGTTTGAATCGAATGAGGAATATAATGAGATTATGTTCTTAAGGGAAATCACTCATACCATCAATGCTTTTAATGAGATGGCAGACATTGTAAGGCTCTATTCCAAGAAACCAAAAACAGCAGAACAAAGGCTTGCAAATCTTTTATCAGAAGTCTTATACGAAGATTCCGAATCGGTATAGTAAGACAACCGGAGTTATGATATACTTACACGCACGAAGCATTTCATCAGTTCCGATTGTCTAATATCGAAAGGAGACATACGATTATGGCAAAAGGATCTGTAAGAAAAAAAGGAAAGAAATGGTACTACCGCTTCTATGTAGAGGACGCAAGCGGCAATCTTGTTCAGAAAGAATGCGTTGGAACAGAAAGCAAAAGTGAAACTGAAAAACTGCTCCGTCAGGCAATGGATGATTATGAGAAAAAGAAATTTGTTGCCAAAGCGGATAATCTCACAGTCGGACAGCTTTTGGATGTGTGGGCAGAGGAGGAATTAAAAACAGGTACGCTCAGCAATGGTACGGTGGAGAATTACCTCGGAACAATCCGAAATATTAAGAAACACCCATTGGCAGAACGTAAACTGAAAAATGTAACCTCTGAACATTTGCAATCTTTCTTCGATTTGCTTTCCTTCGGGGGAGTTCATCCCGATGGAAAAGAGAGAAAGGGTTACAGCAAAGATTACATCCATTCTTTTTCCGCAGTCATGCAGCAATCATTCCGCTTTGCAGTATTTCCAAAGCAGTATATTACGTTCAATCCTATGCAGTATATTAAACTGCGGTATCAGACGGATGAAGTGGATTTGTTTTCTGATGAGGATATGGACGGAAATGTCCAACCAATTTCACGAGAAGATTATGAAAGACTGCTTGCTTATCTGCAAAAAAAGAACCCAGCCGCAATACTTCCAATCCAGATAGCCTATTATGCCGGGCTTCGTATTGGAGAAGCCTGTGGTTTGGCATGGCAGGACGTAAATCTGGAAGAACAATGCCTTACCATAAGACGCAGCATCCGATATGATGGCTCAAAGCGCAAATATATCATCGGACCAACCAAGCGGAAAAAAGTAAGGGTTGTTGATTTTGGAGATACACTGGTAGAGATTTTCCGTAATGCCCGGAAAGAGCAGTTAAAAAATCGAATGCAGTACGAAGAACTTTATCACACGAACTACTACAAAGAGGTCAAAGAGAAAAACAGAGTGTACTACGAATATTATTGTTTAGACAGAACAGAGGAAGTCCCGACAGATTATAAAGAAATTTCTTTCGTCTGTTTAAGACCGGATGGTTGTTTGGAACTTCCAACTACTTTGGGGACTGTTTGCAGAAAGGTGGCAAAAACATTAGAGGGATTTGAAGGCTTTCATTTCCACCAGTTACGTCACACCTATACAAGCAACCTTTTAGCAAATGGAGCTGCCCCAAAAGATGTGCAGGAATTGTTGGGACACTCAGATGTCAGTACCACAATGAACGTCTATGCTCACTCCACAAGAGATGCGAAACGAAAATCAGTTCGGCTTCTTGATAAAGTGGTGGGCAATGACTAAAAAATTTCCCTTATTTCCCTTGTGATTATCTCATAAGGGCAAAAATAAGGGAAACTACATATCATTTCACTAATGGACAGGCGGGAAAGCCTATAAAATGGGGAAAGTTAGAGGAATAATTATATAAATCCCAGTTTGTATAACTGGCAACCCAACCACAATTAAATCTTCACAGCTTTGCTAAGCAGGAAATCTGAAAAGGTCTCCTGCTTTTTTGCACCTAAAATTAAATATGGAACTTTAAGGCACTTGCTATTTTCGTTTTGAAAATGACAGGTGCTTTTTTCGTTTCAGGAAAGGAGTCACATGAATGTATTTGAAATTGTAAAAGAAAATGTTACTGCCCGACAAGCCGCAGAAGCCTATGGCTTGAAAGTGGGTCGCACAGGTATGGCGTGCTGTCCGTTTCACTCGGATATGTCCCCCAGTATGAAGCTGGATGAACGCTATTACTGTTTTGGCTGCGGAGCAACCGGAGACGCTGTTGATCTCACAGCGAAGCTATTCGGTATCGGGCTGAGGGAAGCTGCTGTCAAACTTGCTGAAGATTTTGGTCTTAACTATGACAGCCGACAAAAGCCCAGTGTCCGCCCTCGTATTCGTGAGCCGACACCGGAGCAGAAATATCAAAAAGAAGAAAATCATTGCTACAAGGTGCTGACGGATTATTTTCATCTTCTTAGAGAATGGGAAAAGAAATACGCTCCTAAACAGCCGGATGAGGAATGGAATCCTCTGTTTGCAGAAGCACTGTATAAGAAGAACTATATCGAATATCTGCTTGATATTCTTCTGTATGGTTCATTGGAGGAACGAAAAGCACTTGTGGCAGAACAGAGAAAGGAGGTGTTGAAACTTGAACAACGAATTGCAGAACTGTCAGCAGACAGAACCATGCACAGTAGAAGAAATCCGAAACAGCTTAGAGCAGAGCGAGAAAGGTAAGGTTTATAATACTGCCGCAAATTATAAGCGTGTTCTGCAATATGACCCACTTTTGAAAGGAGCTATCCGAAAAAATCTTCTGACCGAAAGAATCGACATTGTGAAGCCCCTCGGTTGGTATCGTGACAGCCCGACATTGACGGATGTGGATGTGAAATATCTGCTCCTATATTTTGAAGAAAACTATGGATTGACCGTAGAAAAGAAAATCATAGACGCAGTTGCGGTTATTGCCAACGAAAACCGTTACCACCCTGTCTGCGATTTTCTCAATGCCCTACACTGGGACGGAACGGAACGCATACGCTTCTGTCTGCACCGCTTTCTCGGTTCTGATACAGATGATTACACCTATGAAGCATTGAAGTTGTTTCTGTTGGGTGCTATCTCACGAGCCTTTAAGCCGGGGTGCAAATTTGAGGTAATGCTCTGTCTTGTAGGCGGTCAGGGAGCCGGAAAGTCCTCTTTCTTCCGTTTGCTTGCGGTCAATGATGATTGGTTCTCTGATGACTTGAAGAAGCTGGATGATGAAAATGTGTACCGCAAAATGCAGGGGCATTGGATTATTGAAATGTCGGAAATGATTGCAACCGCCAACGCTAAGAGCATTGAAGAAATCAAGTCCTTTCTGAGCCGCCAAAAGGAAACCTATAAGATACCCTATGAAACACATCCGGCAGACAGAAAACGACAATGTGTGTTTGGAGGTTCTTCCAATACCCTTGACTTTCTTCCCCTCGACCGAACAGGCAACCGCCGCTTCGTTCCGGTTATGGTCTATCCTGAAAGGGCTGAGGTTCATATTTTGGCAGATGAACAGGCTTCAAGAGAGTATATCAATCAGATGTGGGCAGAAGCTATGGAGATTTACAGAAGCGGAAATTTCCGTCTGAGATTCAGTCCGGCTATGAACGCTTATCTGAAAGCCCACCAAAAGGACTTTATGCCGGAGGACACAAAGGCAGGACAGATTTTAGACTATTTGGAACGCTATTCCGGCAGCATGGTCTGTTCCAAACAGCTTTATAAGGAAGCACTGGGGCATGATTATGACGAACCGAAACAATGGGAACTGCGAGAGATCAACGACATTATGAATAACGCTGTCACAGGCTGGAGGGCGTTCAGCAATCCTAGGTATTTTCCAGAGCCTTACCGCAGACAAAAAGGCTGGGAGCGTATCAGGAACGACAACGAGCCTGACAACAGCATGGATGGTTTTCAAGAAATCCCGACAGAGGAAATGGAACAGTTAGGGCTTCCGGAAGAATGGTTGAAGCAAAAATAAAAGCTCGTTGTCGCTTCGGTTGTCGAGCCGGTTGTCGGTCTGGTTGTCGGGCAAAAATCCCGAAAGCCTTGATATTGCGGCACTTTTCCCTCTCTGACAACCATGACAACCAATATTATAAAGAAAAAGGAAATAGTAAAAAGATAGTATCGCCCGATAAAGAAAAAAGGTTTTCTGATGTCCGTTGTCGGAACTTCGTTGTCAGACCTTTCCTTGTCGGGCTTTTTTCATTCAAGGAGGAATATCGTATGACAAATATTGTGAACAGTACACTACCCACCCCAAATAACCATTCGGAGAAAAACAAACCGGATGGAGTTTTTGTGATTAAGCAAGGCAAAACAAATTATAAAGTCAAAGTGTTTTTTGACCATAGTAGCGGTTTGACTGCTGAGGACAGATTGAAACGCATTATTCAGGCAGAAGCAGAGAGAGAATCTGCGTAAGTAATATAAAAAATATCCACGCACCCCCTTGACAAAAGCTTTCAGAAGATACCCTGCTTTCTGCGATGGAACGTGCAGGAAATGAAGAACTGACCGAAGATACGGAAAAGAAAGGACTTGGTACTCCGGCAACAAGGGCAGCCATCATTGAAAAACTGATTCAGTCTGGTTTTGTGAAAAGGGAAAAGAAAAATCTGGTGCCGACAGATGATGGCAATATACTGATTACGGTTCTGCCGGATGAGATTAAATCCCCGAAGATGACAGCAGAGTGGGAAATGGCATTGAATCACATTGCCCAGAATACAGAGACAGCAGATGAATTCCTAAATGGGATTACAGAGCTGATGCAGGAACTGGTTGCCAGATATCAGGGTATTTCAGAAGAAAAGAAAGGGCAGTTTCAGGGAAAGGCAAAAGGAGAAGTCATTGGCAAATGTCCCCGCTGTGGAGCTGATGTCAGGGAAGGAAAAGTAAACTTTTACTGTTCTGACCGGAACTGTGCTTTTACCTTGTGGAAGAATGATAAATTCCTTGCAAGCCAGGGGAAAAAGATGGATAAGGCGGCAGCAAAGAAGTTCCTGTCTAAAGGAAAAATCCATTATAAGGATCTGGTATCCAGAAAAACAGGGAGACAGTATGAAGCAACTGTGGAAATGGTTGATCCCGGCGAGGGGAATGTGCAGTTCAATCTGATTTTTCACAACGATAAGTAGTGTATTGCAGGCAGTCCAAGGACTGTCTGTTTTAATACAATTATTATGAAAGAGAGGACTTTAGCATGAAGAAAAAAGGTAATTTTAGAAAAGTAGTATCTGGCTTGCTGGCAGGCATGACAATGCTTAGTACCGTGTTATCTCCGATGACTGCATATGCAGCGGAGATTCAGCCAGAGGAAAAACCGCCACTTTATGAGGAAGTGAAAGACCTTCTGGATGAAGATGAGGTGGTGACTGCCAAAGATTATGAAATCGAAACAGGCAGTGTATTTGATGTGAAATCAGATTACACAGGACTGGAAATCAAGGATGATAACAAGGTCAAAGTCACATTCGGGGAAGCAAAGAACGACAAGGATGAGGATTTTACGACAGATCATGCGGACACTTACAAAGCGGTCTATTATGTGGAACCGGTAAATCAGGAGCATCCGAAGTATCAGATCAGCCGAAAGCTGATTGTGCGTGAGAAAGAAACAGAAACGCAGACAGAAACTGCAGGGAGTGAAGCAGTAACCGAATCCGAAACAGCTGGCAGTGAACAGCAGACAGAGGAAGCGGAGGAGTCAGAATCAGACTCGGAAATTACCGATATTGATGCTGATGAATTTGATGATTTAGTAGAGCAGGCACAGAATCAGGATACCTATGATGAAGAATCAGGGTTAGAGCTTCACGATGTTTTGGAACAGGCAGGAGACAAAGGTGTGGATCTTGATTCTATGGAAGAGGGAGAGATTGCAACATTTGAAGCAGTTTCGGCTTATTCAGCAAGAAGTACACAGCAGGTAACAATCGAAAAAGGACCTCTGTATAGATATGCAGATTATAATCTTGGAACCTATCTGACAGAGCCGTACTATATCAGCTACGGAAGCGTCAGAGCAACTGCGTATTGTGTACAGCCGGCAAAACCAGGACCAGGATCTGGAAATTATACAATCACAAAAATTGGAGACAATCAGGCGTTAGCAAAAGTGTGTTATTACGGCACAGATGCCGCAGGGAGCGAAAGCTTTTTTGCGAATAAACACACGGATTTCTCAGAAGGAAAAAGATTCATCATTATTCACATGGCTGCATCATATGCCAATGGAAGCAGTGATGCATTCTATGGAACAAATGCTACAGGCGAGGCTTTGGCAAAAGAACTCTATAATTATTGTGTAAATAAGCCGGAAATACCAGATGTAGCGATGTCATTTTCCAAACCGAATGTAAAAGCTTATGTAGATGGAAATGTTCAGAGAACGGAGAACATTAAGTTCAATGCATCTTCCCAGCAGAAAATCACAATGGACTTACCAAAGGGAGTGAAGCTCCATAATGTATCTACTGGAAATGTAAGTGCGGCAGGTGCAAGCGTAACAATTGGAGGCGGAACCACGTTTTATCTTTCAGCTCCTCTGACACAGACAAGAGATGTAAGTGCTACTTTTTCTGCAAAAATGAAGGGAAGTATTACAAAAGATTATTCAGCATATAAACTGACTACGAATGCAAGTGTTCAGGATCTGGCATTTGTGTTTGGAGAAGGTGTCGCTGATGAAAAATATGTAAGCTTAAAGGTGTCCTGGATTGAACAGGCTACGATTGAAATCGTAAAGAAAGACGACACGGCGGATGTTAATCTTGCGGGTGCAGTATTCGGTGTATACAGCGATGAGTCTTGCACAAAACTGATCACTCAGATGCCGGCAACAGATAAGAATGGAAAATCTTCTGTTACGATCATCAAGACACAGGATACTGTTTATCTGAAAGAGATCACAGCACCACAGGGATATGTGGTAAATGCAACGGCAACAAATGTAAAACTGGTAGCAAGTAAGACCTCAGCTGTAACCGTGGAAAATAAGGAACAGCTGGCAGAGCTTACCATTTACAAAGAAGGACAGGTGCTTACCGGAGCAGATGTCAGTGAGAATGGAACGGTATTCCAGTATGAAAACCGCAGACAGAAAAATGCAGTATATAACGTGTATGCCGGAGCAGATATCGTAACTGCTTATGGCACAAAAGTGTACAGCAAAGGGGACCTTGTAAAAGAAAATCTGACAACAGGTGAGAATGGTTCTGTTACACTGAAGAACCTGCATCTTGGATGCTATGTGCTGAAAGAAACAAAAGCACCGGACAATTTCTATAACGGCAGCGAAGAAAAGCCAGTGACTCTGACCTATGCCGGACAGAATAAAGAAGTTGTATTTGCAGATGTGACTTTTAACAACGAGAGACAGAAAGCAGATGTTTCCGTAGTAAAACAGGATAAAGATACCAAGAAACCACTGAATGGCGGTATTTTTGCTCTATATGCATCCGATGATATTAGAAATGCAGACGGAACCGTTGTTGTGAAAAAAGGAACATTGATTGAGAAAGCAACTACTGGAGCAGATGGAACTGCAAAATTCACAGCAGATCTTCCGATTGGATATTCCTATTCTGTAAAAGAAGATCAGGCGCCGGAAGGCTATGTAAGAAATACAGAAGATGTGTATACGTTCAAGTTTTCTTACACCAATGATAAAGAAGCAACCGTATCATTTGCCCATACCTTCAGCAATGACCGTGTGACAGCAAAGATCAATTTATTCAAAGTTGATAAAGAAACAGGAAAAGCAGTACCACAGGGAGATGCCACACTGAAAGGTGCAGTTTATGGTCTGTATGCCCGTGAAGATATCGTGCATCCGGACGGAGCAACTGGAACTATTTATAAAGCAGGAGAACAGGTAGCATCTCTTACAACAGATGACAAAGGACAGTCTTCTGTAAAAGGTGTATATCTTGGCAAATATTATGTCAAAGAGATCACACCGCCGACCGGATACCTGGCAGATACAGAAGAGCATGATCTTGTGTGCAGTTATGAAGGCGATATGACAGCAGAAGTAAAAAGAGAGTGTACTTCCAGTGAGCAGGTCATCAAACAGCCATTTCAGATCATCAAAGCAGCCAACAACGGAAAGACCGATGCAGATCTGTTATCCGGAGCTGGATTTACAGTTTATCTGAAATCTTCCCTTACAAAGAAAGCAGATGGAAGCTATGATTTTGATTCTGCCAAACCAGTAGTGAGTGGAGAAAATGGAGCAACTGAGATTTTCACAGATGAAAAAGGGTATGCCAGTAGTATTCCATTACCATTTGGAAGCTATATCGTGCGTGAAACTACAACACCGCACAATTACAAGCCAGTCGATGATTTTGAAGTGAATATCACAGAACATCATCCAAACGAGCCACAGATCTGGCGAGTGCTTCTGGATGAAGAGTTTAAGGCAAAACTGAAAATCGTGAAAAAAGACGATGAAACAAAGAAATCTGTATTGATTGCCGGAACAGAATTTAAGGTATATGACCTGGACAACAAGAAGTATGTGGAGCAGGTAACAACTTACCCAGTGACAACTACTCACAAGTCCTATTTTACGGACAGCCAGGGATATCTGATCATGCCGAAGAATCTGAAGATCGGACATTACCGGATTGAGGAAGTCAACGCACCGGAAGGGTACACAATCAATAAGAACTATGTAGAGATTGCGGTGGATGCAAATACAGCATACCAGATGGATTCTGAGAGCGGAGATGCCATTATTACGGTAGACTACGAGAACCATCCGGTAAAAGGAAAGCTGACGATCTATAAAAAAGGTGAGATGCTGACCGGATTTAAAAAGGACTTTGTTTATGAAGAAAGATACCTGAAGGGTGCATCATTTCATGTCTATGCAGCTGAAAATATCTATACACCGGATTATCAGAAAGATGAAAACGGAAACAGACAGCTGATCTATGCAAAAGATGCACTGGTAACAACGGTAACGACCGGGGAAGACGGAAAAGCAGTTGCTGATAATCTGCCGCTTGGTTCTTACTATGTAGTAGAAAAGACTGCACCGGAAGGATTTGTCCTGAACCATGACAGATCGGATGTCGCATTTGTCTATGCAGATCAGGATACACCTGTAATCGAACAGGAAGTGACTGTTGGCGATGACCGCCAGAAAGTTGTAATCCAGGTAGAAAAACAGGATGCAGAAAATGGTACAACCGTAGCAGGGGCTGTCTTTGGTATCTATAACAAAGAGGATATCAAGGCAGATGGAAAAGTGATTGTGAAAGCAGATACACTCTTACAGAAAATGACTTCTGATAATGATGGTCTTGCAGCATGTACGCTGGATCTGCCACTTGGACAGTATTATGTGAAAGAGTTAAAAGCACCGGCGGGATTTGTATCCTCTGATGAAATTCTGAATCTGGATGCTTCTTACCAGGGACAGGATGTGAAGACAGTAAAACTGAAAACAGTGAAAAAGAACCAGCCGACAACAGTAGAAATCACGAAATCTGATGTAACAACAGGTGTGGAACTGGATGGGGCAAAACTCACCGTTCTTGATAAAGAAGGAAATGTTGTGGATCAGTGGATTTCTGTAAAAGATCAGCCACATGTGATCAAACGACTGACAGTTGGAGAGGAATACACACTTCGTGAGGAAATGGCACCTTATGGTTATCTGAAAGCAACGGATGTGAAGTTCACGCTGGAAGATACCGCAGATATTCAGAAAGTAGAGATGAAAGATGAAGTACCGACAGGACTTCTGATCATCAACAAAAATGGAGAGTTTTTGGATAAAGTGACACTTCTGGACAATGTAAAAGGTACTGTGGAGCATCTCTTTGAATATGTAACTGGAAGTCTTACAGATGTAACTTTCGATGTATTTGCTGCGGAAGATATCAAAGCGGCAGATGGTGTCAGTGAAGATTATTTCAAAGCAGATGAAAAAGTAGGAACCATTACTACGGATTCCAATGGTATTGCACAGATGGGAGATCTACCGGCTGGCAAGTACTATGTGAAGGAAGTAAAAACAGCCCATGGTTATGTGCTGGATAAAGAGCCGAGATATGTTGATCTTTCCTACCGTGATCAGGACACACCAGTCATTACTTATGATGAGAAATGGCAGAATGCCCGTCAGAAAGTAAAGGTTACGGTTGTGAAGAAAGAAAAAGATACAGACCGTGTCCTTGCAGGTGGTGTCTTCGGTCTTTACACCAGTGAAGATATCAAAAATGCAAAGGGCGAGGTACTCCTTGAGAAAGACAGTCTGATCGAGCAGCGAGTAACGGATGAAAAAGGACAGATTACTTTTACGGCAGATCTTCCGGTAGATGGAAAATACTATGTGAAAGAAATCTTTGCGCCGGACGGATTTGTTACAACAGAAGAAGTACAGGAATTTACCTTTGAATATGCCGGAGAAGACCAGGCAGAAGTAAGCTACGACTTTACTTTTGAAAATCAGCCAACCACAGTGGAGCTGTCCAAAACAGACCTGACAACAGGTAAAGAACTTCCAGGTGCACACCTGAAAGTAACGGATTCAGATGGCAATACAGTAGATGAATGGACTTCTACGGAAGAATCCCATGTGATCAAAGAACTGGTTGTTGGTAAGAAATACACCATGACAGAGACAAAACCGGCAGATGGATATGTCACTGCAGAAAGTATTACTTTCACAGTAGAGAATACAGCAGAGGTTCAGAAGCATGAGATGAAAGATGATGTGACAAAAGTAGAGATCAGTAAGACTGATATCACAGGAGAAACTGAGATTCCAGGTGCGAAACTGACAATTCTCGATGAGGATGATCAGGTAGTAGAGAGCTGGACTTCCACAGAGGAAGCACACTATATCGAAAAACTTCCAATCGGTAAATATACCTTACGTGAAGAGCAGGCACCGAAAGGATATCTTCTGACATCGGATGTTAGTTTTGAAGTAAAGGATACTGGAGAGATCCAGAAAGTAGCTATGAAAGATGACACTGCCAAGGGAAAAGTGATTCTCAATAAGACAGATAAATCATCAGGAGAACCGCTGAAAGGGGTAGAATTTGAACTCCGTGACAGCAAAGGAAAGGTACTGGAAACCTTAAAGACAGACGCTGCCGGTCATGCAGAAAGTAAGCTGTATGAGATTGCCACATTTAAGAACGGCAAATATGATACAGCAATCAAGTATTATCTGGTGGAAACAAAAACACTGGACGGATACACACTGGATCAGACCAAGCATGAAGTGACATTTGCCTATGCAGATGACAGTACACCGGTTGTAGAAGTTACCTTTAATCTGACAAATGAGAAACCGGAAGTTCCAGAAACACCGAACACACCGGATATACCACAGTCCAATGAAGAGACAAAGGTATCAAACGCACCGAAAACAGGTGACAGCACGAATATCTGGCTGCCAATCTTGCTTCTTGTAATCTCCACAGGAGGTATGGCAGGACTTTATATCAGCAGGAAAAGGAAATAAGGAAACTAAAACCAACGGTTATGATTGGGAGCTTCTATGTGAGGCTCCCTTTTTCATACAAAAAAATCACAGAAAGGAACAGAAAACTATGATGAAAGCAATGGAAAAAAGACAGGAAGCACGAAAAAACCAGGAGAAAACAGTAAAGAGAATGATGGCTTATCAGAAGAAAGCCGAGCAGATGGTCAGCAGAAAAAGAATGAACCATCACATGATCAGAAAGGGGTAAAAGCGTATGATGAACAGAAAAGAATTTTATGAATATGTCAAAGACAATGTAAAGGAGTATCTGCCAGAGTCTTATAAGGACGCAGAAATTAAACTTCAGGAAGTAGAAAAAAACAACGGTTTGAAGTTGACAGGTATTACGATTCCAAACGGAGATCAGAGAATCGTACCGACAGTCTATCTGGATTCCCTCTACCAGGAATATATCCATGGAAAAGATGTAGACTCTTGTGTTGGCGATGTGGCTGATATGCGTATTGAGGCACAGGGAAAAGCAGAATTTTTTGATATGGGAGTTCCAGATATTCTGGATTATGAAAAGATGAAGGACAAATTACAGATGAGAATTTGTGATAAGGAATGGAATACCGATCTTCTTGCAGATAAAGTAGTCACAGAACACGGAGATTTTGCAGCTTATTATGCAGTAAATCTGGAGGAAAATGGAGAAGGGATCAGCAGTATTCCGGTAACTGTTTCTCTGATGAACGAGTGGGGAGTATCTGCCGAACAGATTCAAGCGAATGCGATGGTGGCAGACCGAAAACGTGGTGTCACACTTATGGATATGAATGAGATTATCAAATCTATGATTTTTGGTGAAGAACCAGAAAACCTGCTGAATGAAAAAATGGATATGGAAGCCATGGAAAACCCAATGTTCTGTTTGACAAACAAAGCTAAGATGAATGGAGCTTCCCTGTTACTGCAGGAAGATATTCGTAAACAGATTGGGGAATGCCTGGGAAGTGATTACTTTGTCATCCCATCTTCCATTCATGAAGTGCTGATTCTTCCTGATAACGGCATTTTTCAGGTTCCGGAATTAAATGCGATGGTACAGGAAGTCAATGAGACACAGGTGGAAAGACAGGAACAGCTTTCGGATAAGGTTCAGTTCTGTGATAAAAAGACCGCAGTAATGGAAAATGCTGAGCGTAGGGAAGCACGTTTGGAGAAAGAAAAAGCAGCCGAAAAAGCGGAAGTAAAAGGTGGAATCCATGGAAGACTGGAAAAAGCCAAGGCAGAGATCAAGGCAAAAGAGGCAGACAAAGTGCCAAAGAATAAGTCAAAAGATCTTGCCGCAGCATTATAAAGAGAAACAACGATGATTTTAAGGGGACTGTACTAAGCAGTCCCTGATTTTATGAAAAGGAGTAGCACATGGCAAATAAATTATATGCAATGGAACAGCTGACGGAAGAGGTGGCAAAAGATGTAGCTGCCAGTCCGCAGGAATGGATGCGGTTCCTAAACACTTCATCCAGACTGTACAAATACACTTTTCCAGAACAGCTTTTAATTTATGCACAGCGACCGGAAGCAACTGCCGTAGCATCCATGGAAATCTGGAATCAGAAGATGTACCGCTGGATAAAAAAGGGATCCAAGGGGATTGCCTTGATTGACAATACTTCCGGACCAAAAACAAAACTTCGGTATGTATTTGATGTGCAGGACACTTATAAAGTGCGGAATCTGGGAAAAGATCCACAGTTATGGAATCTTCCAATGGAAGGTGAACAACTGGTTGCAGATTATCTGCAGGAGCAGTTATCACTGGAAGATACAGAAGGAGGGCTTGCTGAAAGTCTGCATCAGGCAGCGAAGGAGAGTATGCAGGAATGGCTTCCAGATGCATTGGAAGAACTGAGACTGGATGTGACAGGGACATTTTTGGAAGAACTGGACGAACAGAATCAGGAAGTAGAATTCCGGGAACTGATGACCAATAGTGTCTGGTATGTATTACTAAACAGGTGTGGACTGGATGTACAGGAATATCTGGATGCAGAGGATTTTCGGCATATTACGGACTTCAATCAGCTGAAAGTATTAGGACATCTGGGAAGTGCAGTCAACGAGATCAGCAGACCAGTCCTGATGCAGATTGGACGATATGTGCTGAAGGATCTGGAAAATGACCTGAAAACGGTTGCAAAAGAAAAAGAAGTAGTTTATAATGAATTTAACACGTTAATTCGTGAAAGTATCAAAAAGAATGTTAGCAATAAAGATGAAAATAAGGAGGAAATAGTCAATGAGAGAGATCACTTACAGCCAGAACGGAGAGTATCAGATTCCAAATATCAGCCTGGAAGAGACGAGAGGAACGATCGGGAAATATGGAATGATGAGGAAAGAGTATCTGAGAAATCACAAGGTGGCGAGGTTCAACATTCTGACACTGCAGAACCGTCTGGACAGTCATCTGATGGAGATCGACAGTCAGGCAAGACAGAGAGTAGACAACCTGATGAACGAACTTCTGGAGAAAGATCCGGCACCGGACAAGATGGCAGACGGGATGGCATGGACCAGACACATGAACCAGATCAAAGCACAGGCAGAGGAACTGGTGATTCAGGAGATTATTTACAGTTAAGCCTGTTCCCAACAGAAGAGGAACAGTTAGGGGAAATAAGAAAAGCGGCAGCTGCATTAGAACAGCCTGCCGCTTTTCTTATTTCCGATGAAGTGGTAAATGATATTCTCCGCACGGGAAGCGGACAGAAAAATACACTGTTTCATATTACAGCAAGACTGATTGAAGGTCTGGATAATGAAGAAATGCGGAGTTTTCTGAAAGATGAATATGGAACTGGTGGCAAAGGATTTACCATAGATGGTCAGAAAATCAGTATCTGGTATGACAATGATGGTATCCGTATCCGGCGAGGGGACTCTGCCAGAAGAAACTTTGACCGCATGGTTACGTGGGAAGAAGCAGCGAACAGAATTCGGGATATGTATGAGGATGGAAATTACGTGGATAATTTGATTTCCAATAATGCCATTGAACAGGAGCAGGAAGAAATGACCAATCTTCTTGCACTTCATTTTCGGGATACTTGCAGAAACTGGGAAAAGAAACAATCATATTCAGACTGGCAGGATGTAGTGAGTGGAGCATGGACAGATCAAGAGGAAGCAGATGCGATTGTCTATCGTTTTGAATGGCTGCAGAAATATATGGATGAGAATCCGGGAGATTATCACCGCTGGGAGATTCAGCATAATCCGGAATATTTCCAACGCTTTCAGGATCTTCAGAGGGAGCGTTCCTGGGTAGACCAGAAATTTACGGTCGAACGTCCGGCACTATCCTTTATCACACAGGATGAAATTGACGCAGTGTTAAGAAGAGGCGGCATTACTGCAGGAGGACGTAACCGAATCTATGAGTATTTCATGGAACATCATGATATGAAAGATGCAGCTGAGTTCCTGAAAAATGAATATGGAACAGGTGGTTCTTCATCCGGAATACCAGGAGCAGATGCTTCTGACGCATCCCACGATGCAAAAGGATTAAAGCTCGGAAAAGGGAAGATTGGCAATTCAGAGGTAGAAGTTTTATTAAAGTGGAATAAGGTTGCAGAACGTGTTCGTCAGTTAATCCGCACAGATGATTATTTGTCACCGGAAGAAATGGAAAAGTACGAAGAGCGACAGGAAGCACAAAGACTGGCAGACCTGGAAGAAGCACAGCAGATGTTAGGAGAACAGCTGGAACAGGATACTTTTACAGCGGAAGATATAACGGATCTGCGACTAGTTGATTCAGAATATATGTCCGGTACCAGAACAAAAATCTATGATTTTGCTTGCAAAGTTAAGGGAGAAGAGAATCGACTTCAATACACATTAGAATATCATGATGATGGAGAAGGTTTCACGATTCATACGGAAAAAGATGATATTTGGGAGCGAATGTCAACACAAGAATTGGAACGTCTGGATGTAAAACTTGGACAAGAAGTACTTTATTATCATTATCACAACAAAACAGTAAATGCGGATACCTTAGATAAATTACGGGAAATCAAGGAAGAAATCATGGAGGAAGAGTCTTCCTATTTTACTGCTATTTCTAAACGTGTGTGGACAGATTATGATAAAAAAGAAAAAGAACTGTCGGGAGAAGTTGAGGTATCAGAAGAAAAAGAATCATTGGAAGAGATTAACGGAATAGCAGAACTGATTCCAGCAACGAACTTCCATATCACAGATGATGAACTTGGACAGGGAACATCGAAGGAGAAATTCCGAGCCAATATTATGGCTATTCAGCTGTTAAAAAAATGTGAGGATGAGAACCGCAATGCGACACCAGAGGAACAGGAAATCTTATCCAGGTACGTCGGCTGGGGAGGTCTTGCAGATGCATTTGATGAGACAAAATCTGCATGGGAGACAGAATATCTGGAATTAAAGACCGTCCTTACACCGGAAGAATATGCTGCAGCCAGAGCTTCCACATTAAATGCTCATTATACACAGCCGATTGTGATTGAAAGTATGTATCAGGTGTTGGAGAATCTGGGATTTACAAAGGGAAATATCCTGGAGCCATCTATGGGAGTCGGGAACTTCTTTGGAAAGCTTCCAGAGAATCTAAACCAGTCCAAACTCTATGGAGTGGAACTGGACAGCATCAGTGGCAGAATTGCTAAACTTCTCTATCCAGATGCCAATATCCAGATCAAAGGCTTTGAGAAGACGGATTATCCCAATGATTTCTTTGACGTGGCAATCGGAAATGTGCCATTCGGTGCATATAAGGTCAATGACCGTCAGTATGACCGCTACAATTTTATGATTCATGATTACTTTCTTGCCAAGACTATAGATCAGTTACGTCCAGGTGGTGTAGCTGCGTTGATCACAACAAAGGGAACTATGGACAAGGCATCACCGGAAGTCCGGAAATATTTGGCAGAGCGTGCAGACCTGCTTGGGGCAATCCGACTGCCGAACACAGCTTTTAAGGCAAATGCAGGAACAGAAGTCAGTGCTGATATTTTGTTTTTCCAGAAGCGTGAGAGTTTCACAAAAGAGATGCCAGACTGGGTGAATTTGGAGAGTGATGCAAATGGGATTACCATTAACAAGTATTTTGTTCAGCATCCGGGATTGATTCTCGGTGAGATGAAAGAAGTGTCCGGTCCGTATGGTATGGAAACAACCTGTGCTCCAATGGAAGGAGCTGATCTGGAATTACAGTTACAAGAAGCTGTAAAACACATCAGGGGAAGCATGGTAGCGGCAGTAGATATAGAGGCAGAACTGGATGAGATGCCAGAGAGTATTCCGGCAGATCCGAATGTCCGAAATTACAGCTATACAGTGGTAGATGATCAGGTATATTACCGTGTCAATTCTTTGATGAATCAGGTGAAAATGCCTGCAGCCACTGCAGAACGTGTAAAAGGCATGGTTGCAATCCGTGATACCGTTCGTGAACTGATCGCCATGCAGATGGAAGAATTTGTCACAGACGAAGAAATCCAGAAACAGCAGAAAAAACTGAATCAGGTGTATGATACCTACACAGCAAAGTATGGAGTTATTGGAAGTAATGCTAACAAACGGGCATTTTCTGATGACTCTTCTTATTGTCTGCTGTGTTCCCTGGAAGACTTGAATGAAGATGGAACATTGAAGCGGAAAGCGGACATGTTCACCAAACGAACCATTAAAAAGGCGGTCGCTGTGACAAGTGTGGAGACAGCCACAGAAGCACTTGCTCTGTCCCTAAATGAAAAGGCTAAAGTAGATCTTCCATATATGGCACAGTTGACCGGAAAGACCGAAGAGAAAATCACAGAAGAGCTGGTTGGAGTTATCTTCAAAAATCCAGTGACAGACCAGTGGGAAAGCGGAGATGAATATCTGTCTGGAAACGTCAGAGATAAATTAAATACAGCGAGAACTTTTGCAGAGAATCATCCAGAATTCACACCGAATGTCCGTGCATTGGAGGCAGTTCAGCCGAGAGATCTGGAAGCATCGGAGATTGAAGTGCGTATTGGAGCCACCTGGATTGAACCTTCGGATTATCAGGAGTTTATGGTGGAACTGCTTCATACGCCGAGGTATCTTGCACAGAAGGAAATACAGGTAAAATTCTCTGAGGTAAATGGTGAGTGGAGGATTACAGGAAAGAACGCCGACAGTCCAAGAAATGCGTTTGCCTATGCAACGTATGGAACGGAGAGAGCAAATGCCTACCGGATTCTGGAAGATACCTTGAATCTAAAAGATGTTAGAATCTATGATAAGGTCGTAAATGACAATGGGGATGAAGTGCGAGTTTTGAATAAAAAAGAAACTATGTTGGCATCACAAAAGCAGGATGCCTTGAAAGCCGCATTCCAAGATTGGATTTTCAAGGATCAGCAGAGGAGAGAAAGGCTGGTAAGCGTGTACAATGAGCGTTTCAATAGTATCCGTCCCCGTGAATATGATGGAAGTCATTTGACTTTCCCAGGAATGAACCCGGAAATAGAGCTTCGTCCGCATCAGAAAAATGCAGTCGCACATCAGTTATACGGTGATAATGTGCTTTTGGCACATGTAGTAGGAGCTGGGAAGACTTACGAAATGGTAGCGGCGGCAATGGAGAGCAAACGTCTGGGATTATCACAAAAGAATCTCTTTGTTGTGCCAAACCATTTGACAGAACAGTGGGGAGCGGAGTTCCTTCAGTTATATCCAGGAGCAAATATTTTGGTAGCAACCAAGAAAGATTTTGAACCAGCAAACCGAAAGAAGTTCTGTGCCAGAATCGCTATGGGAAATTACGATGCTGTTATTATTGGTCATTCCCAGTTTGAACGTATTCCAATCTCTGATGAGAAACAGGAAGCCATGCTTCAGAGGCAGATTGATGATCTGGAAATGGCAATCCAGAGTGCAAGGTATGAACAGGATGGTGGACGTTATACCGTCAAACAGATTGAAAAGACAAGAAAAACACTGCAGACAAGGCTGGAAAAACTGAATCAGAAAGAGAAAAAAGATCAGGTGGTTACGTTTGAAGAACTGGGAGTGGATCACTTGTATGTAGATGAAGCACACAGCTATAAAAATGCATTTCTCTATACAAAAATGAGGAACGTAGCTGGAATTGCACAGAACGAAGCACAGAAATCTGCAGATATGTTCAATAAATGTCAGTATCTGGACGAGATTACCGGAGGAAAAGGCATTACCTTTGCTACGGGCACACCGATCAGCAACAGCATGACGGAATTATATGTTATGCAGAGGTATCTGCAGAACAGTAAATTACAAAATATGGGACTTGGACTGTTTGATTCCTGGGCCTCCACCTTTGGCGAGGTAGTCACGAGCATTGAGCTTGCACCGGAAGGAACAGGCTACCGTGCAAAATCAAGATTTGCACGGTTTTATAATATTCCGGAACTGATGAATATGTTTAAGGAGATTGCAGATATCAAGACTTCCGATCAGTTAAAACTTCCTGTGCCGGAAGCAGAATATGAAACAGTGGTGCTGAAACCAACGGAACAGCAGAAAGAAATCGTAGAAAGTCTGGGGGAACGTGCAGAAGTTGTCAGAAACGGAGGGGTAGATGCCTCGGTTGATAATATGCTGAAAATTACCAATGATGGAAGAAAATTAGCATTGGATCAGCGTTTGGTGAACGAATTATTGCCAGATAATCCAGAAAGCAAAATATCAGTCTGTGCAGAGAAAAGCTATGAGATCTGGAAAGACACAGCAGCACAGAAATCGGCACAGCTGATTTTTTGTGACTTGAGCACACCGAAAGGTGATGGCAGTTTCAATGTTTATGACGACTTGAAGCAGAAACTGATGGAAAAAGGTGTACCGGAAAAAGAGATTGCATTCATTCATGATGCAAATACAGAAGCAAAGAAGACGGAGTTGTTTGGAAAAGTGAAATCCGGGCAGGTTCGTTTTTTGATTGGTTCGACAGCAAAGATGGGTGCTGGGACCAACGTGCAGGATCGTCTGATTGCACTGCATCATCTGGATATTGGCTGGAAACCATCTGACTTGGAACAGAGAGAAGGGCGTATCATCCGCCAGGGAAACCATAATAAAAAGGTTCATATCTTCCGGTATGTAACAGAATCCACATTCGACAGCTACATGTGGCAGTTGATCGAGAATAAGCAGAAATTCATTTCTCAGATTATGACCAGCAAAGCACCTGTGCGAAGCTGTGAAGATGTGGACGAAGCGGCACTTTCCTATGCAGAGGTAAAAGCTCTTGCAACCGGAAATCCGGCAGTAAAAGAGAAGATGGCATTAGATGTGGATGTGGCGAAATTAAAGCTTTTAAAAGCCAACCACATGAATAACCAGTACCGCCTGGAAGATGATATTGCAAGGAATTTTCCACAACAGATTGCAAAACTGACAGAAATCATTGACAGCTACAAGGCAGACATCGCTCATTATTCTGAGCATAAAATCACAGATCCAGAGCAGTTTACTATGGAGATTGGTGGCAAAGTGTTCACAGAAAAGAAAGAGGCAGGAGCAGCACTTCTGGCGGTATGTAAAGATATTAAATCAGTAGATGCTGCGATGGATATCGGAAACTATCAGGGATTCAATATGAGGATTCAGTTTGATGGCTGGAGTAAAGAATTTATTCTATCTGTTAAAAATGAGGCTGTCTCGAAAGTTCATCTTGGAGCAGATGTACTTGGAAATATTACCCGTATCAACAATCTGTTGGACAGTTATCCAGAGAAGCTTTCAGAAGCACAACAGAGACTGGAAACAGTGTATGAACAGCTGGCAAATGCGAAAGAAGAAGTGGGAAAGCCATTTCCAAAAGAAGAGGAGTTGAACCAGAAACTGGAGCGACTGTCAGAGCTAAATGCTTTGCTCAATATGGATGAACGGGAAGATGCAGAAGCAGAGGTATCTGAATCAGATGAGAAAGAAGAAAGACCGACACGTGGTTCTATCCATGAAAAACTGCAGATTTATAAAGAAAAGAGTCAGCGGGAAAGTGAAACTGGAAAGGAAAACAGAAAACGGGACTTCGGTCTGGAATAAATAAACAGGAAAGATGGCATAATCTGGCAGAAAGAATGTTCTGTGGGTTATGCCATTTTTCAGAATATAGGAGGAACTTATATGGCAAGAAATAGGATAACAGGTAGAGAAACACAGAAAATGCAGGAATATACGCAGGAACGGATCGCTCAGGCAGAGCGTAGAGATATAGAGTTTTCAACAGATGTAAAAGAACAGATTTTTGAATATGCGAATCTGATCGGCGAGGAAGAGAAAGTTAGGGCTTTGGTAAGAAATCTGGCAGATGCAGTGAGCCGGGCAGATCAAGAAGGTGTAGAGGATTTGTTGGATGACGTAAGAATGGATATTCAGGAACTGCCGGATCCAACCATAGGTAAGCTGAAATTACGTGACTATGGATATATGGAAGAAGATATGGTGCCACTTAGAAAAGAAGCAGCCTTGGATTATCACAGAATGGGTTCTAAGATTTATTGCCTTGGCAGTGATGGCATTAAAGGTGAATATGCGAGTAGAGAAATGATACAGGCACACGACGGTTTGTTTGGAATGGAATCGCAGATGTGGGAACGGATTAAGGATAACAACCTGGATTATGCAGAAGAAAATTTAGGAGCATTTCAGGAGCCTATGAGTGTCATTGAGCAGGAAGAAGCACTGAAATTATACGATGCAGGAGCAGATATCTATCTGATCACTAATTTTTCATCACCTATGTATGTCACAGAACGCATGGAAATTGAACGAGGACCGGAGCATTATCAGATGTCTATGACAGAACTGGAGCGTTTCCGTAACCTGGAATGGGAAATGCAGAAATATCCACAGATTCAGTCTTTGAAAGAAGCAAACCTGTTGTTAGGAACAAGAAGGACATTTGGAATTTATCAGATCCGAGATGATTCACCGGGTGAAAACTATGCATTTATGAATATGAGTTTTATTGAAAGTCATGGTGTGCAGATAAAAAAAGAAGATTATAAGCTGGTCTATGTTGGTGAATTATCAGGAAATATGTCACTGGAGGATATTTTTGAAAGGTTCAACATTGACAGACCGGAAGACTTCCGTGGGCATTCCCTGTCTGTCAGTGATATCGTAGTTCTGAATGACGGGAAAAAGGTAACTGCCCATTTTGTAGACAGTATCAGTTTTGAACAGCTGGATTCTTTCCTGAATCTGGAAGAACAGCTTCTTAGTGAACTGGCATATGAGGTAGGAGAACGTTACTTTGCTATTCAGAGAACAGAAGAAGGATATGATTATTCCTTTTACGATGAAGATTTCCGCTTGATGGATGGTGGCGTTTATGAGAATGATGAAATTTCTATTGAAGAAGCGGCGGAGGAACTTTTGGAAGACGAAGGCTGGACTGGAGAACGCATCCGTGGAGATTATGATCGGTTGATGGAGAAAGTAGAAGAAATGGATGAAGTTGTAATGGCAGAGATTCAGAAAAGCCAGGGCGAATATAAGCCACTGGCAAAGGTGGAGGAACTGGAAGAAGCAAATTATAACATGATTGATAACGTCCTCAACAATATGCCACCGAAGAAAGAACCATATCTGGAATACTTTGCGGCAGAATGCGATGAGTTCCATGATATGGGAGCTTATGAAAAAAGTACCGATGTTAATCAGATAGCTGCAGTCTATGAAAAATACAGGGAGCATCCAAAAACTGCGTATCTTGGATGCTCAATGGGAATTATTTATCGTGATCCGGAAGACAGTTACTATGATGAAGCTGAATTTGCAATCGTTAAAGGAAATACAGTACTTGGAAATCTGATGGACGATGTTCGATTTTATGGAGAACTTGCACTGGTACGGGAAGGGATTGAGAAAATTCATGAAGCATTACCTGACTATAAGTACGTTCCGATGCGGGATGTTCGAGAAGCAATGTATCCAGAGAAGATGACCACAGAACAGATGGCAGAGGCACTGGATGAGATTGCAGAAGCTTTTGATCCGTATGAGTACCGGGATAATGTGGAGAGGGGAGAAAATACGGTACAGGAAGTAATGCTGGATTTGCGAAGCGGGAATATTTATTCCTATATTTCGTATTTGAAAGATATTGTAGACGAAGAATGCGACTTGTCTGTTCGTGCAGGTGTATTGATTGAAAGGCTAAAAGCCTATGAACCGGAACTTCCAAAAGATATGCAACCAATGGTGTATGTGAATTATTGTGAGAAAAGTGAACCGGGGAATCCAAGATGCCAGAAGTTATCTGATTTGGATTCCAAAACCATAGAACAGGACAAAGTCTGGTATGCTGATCGTGATCCAAAGACTAACGAACCAAAAATGACAGCACAGATGTTTTTTACAGTATATTATGCTGAGAAGGGCGACAAGATGCTGCATCATTTTCAAGGTAAGATAGATATTGGTACCGGAAACGGCGGTATCATCAGTCAGTTAAAGATGCAGAATGAAATGAAATTGACAGATGAAAGCTGGATCAGCTACCAGCAAGGAAAAGGCAATGAAGAGTATCAGAAGTATATGGAAGATCTGACAGATATGCAGAATCATGTACTGCCGTATCTGCAGAGCTTTTGCAGCCTGGAAGAAAAAGGTGTGAAGGAGAGACGAGAACAGCAGGTAGCAGAGAAAAATGAGAGCAGAGAAGCTGTGCCAAGAACTGGCGGTGAAGCAAATATAGCAGTTAAGGATGCGGGGAAAGCTGAAAGAAAGGCAATAACAGGAAAAGAGAAGAAACCGTCGATCCATGAACGCTTGGAAATCAATAAGAGAATCATCCAGGAAAAACAGGGAAAAGATGAGCCGGAGAGAGGAGCTGATTTGAGTGTAAGGATGGTGTAGTATAAGATAGAATGGAGTCGGAGGTCACAGATAACAATGTGGCTTTCGGCTTTTTGTTTTGAATGATTATGCTTCAAACTTTTATGTGATAAACGTAACTTGCTGTGATATTATAAAAATGATATAAGTGAAAATGACTTTTGCGGAAAGGAAAGTATCTTTATTTTTTTATGTGTATGCTTCCTATTGTGGAAATGAATACTTGCAAAGTTGATAACTAATATTTTTCTGCTATTACAGGTGCAATAAGAACATGTAATAGCGGAAATGAGGAATAGTTACTTGTAGATAGAGAAGTATATTGCGGATAAAATAACATCTCTATGTGAAAAGCGTGATATCAGTAAATGCAGATTATCGCAACTGTCGGGAATTTCCCAGTCGTCACTGGGAAGAATCATGGCACAGGAAAACCTGCCGTCGCTGATCACACTTGAAAAATATGTACAGCTTTGGGCGTGACATTATCGTAGTTTTTTCAGGAAGATAATTCAGAGAATCTGACAGAAAAACAGAAAGAAGTTCTAGGGATATGGAACGATCTGAGTACAAATGAGCAGGAAACAGTAATGTCAATGCTGCGTGGACTTCGGAAGTAGAAGAACAGTTCGGGTATATGTATCGGCTGTTCTTTTTTGTTTTTCGGGCGTTAAAACGATAAATTTTTCTTGTGTATAGTTGAGCGTTAAAGTATAGTAAAATCAATTTTTTGCATAAGATTAAAGCTATAATAAGGAAATCGGCAAACCAGATGAAAGTCTGGGACGCAAAGCTACAGGGCCTGTAAAATGGCAGCCAGATGCATAAAATGAGGTGCACTGTCTGTTTGGCAGTGTTTTTTTACGGTGTTATTTCATAGACATAACAATAATGATTTTATCAGGAAAGAATGAGAAAAATAAAAGTATGAAAAAGGCAAAACGATGACTGGCAACAGTGGGAAAGAAGAACGGAGGCTCCGGCCCGGCACATTGGAAAATAAAAAATATGGAAAATAGTATGATAAGTGAAAAGCCCTGCGCAGGACCGGATGTGTTCTCGTGGGGCTTTTCTGCGTCTGATAAAGACAGGTTTTTTGCAGATTTCTCTAAAAACAGGAAAACTGTCAAAAAATATCATACATAGATCAAAAAGACTATATATGGGCGACCTTTTAAAGACGGTTTATATAAAATAGAAGAAAAAAAGGTGGTTGATTCCGTGGATATAAAAACAGCGGTCATATATCGGTTAAACGATCTGATTAAGCAGAAAGATATCACAGTGAATGAAGCGGCGGTGCGCTCAGGCGTCCCGCCTTCAACACTGAAAAATATTTTGTATGGACAAAGCAGGAATGCTGGCGTAGTTACAATTAAAAAGATATGCGATGGATTGGATATTACAATACAGGAATTTTTTGAAGATCCCATCTTTGCAGATTTGGAACCGGAGTTATAGGAACAGGCAAATAATCTTAGGATTCAGATTCTGCAAGATGGTTTTTTTATGGGAGAGGGTTAGAAGAAACTAACACTGGAGGATGAATATGTGTAAAATAGCAATTTGCGACGATGATAAAGAATACAGGGAGAAAATAAAGACGGTCATAGAAACGGAAGGGATTCTGTCTTCGAATGAGATACGGTTTTATGAATATGAATCAGGAAAAGAATTATTGGAAGATGCGGATATTTTGCATGATCTGATTTTTATGGATATGCGTATGCCTGGATTGGATGGAAATAAAACAGTACTGAAGCTGAGGGAATATAATGAAGCAGCGATATAGGTGTTCTGCTCCGGCTGTTTTGAACTGACTCCTGACAGCATTAATGTTGGACAACCGTTCCGGTACATCATGAAGGATCTGCATGACAGAAGTCTGAAAAAGGAAATACCTATGATTTTATTAAAAGTGAAATTGTGCTGTGGAGATTCTTCCGTGACAGTTACATCGGCGGGAAGGATAATGCGCATCCATACGGAAGACATTTTATATATCTGTCTGGCGAAAAGGGGCTGTACGATATACATTGCCAGACAGGGAAAGATAGAAGAGATGCATTGCAAGGAATCTTTAAGTGATCTGTATGAGTGTCTGGCCGGAAGGGGATTTGAGTATGCACACAACAGCTATATTGTGAATTTGGCAAAAGTGGAAGGATTGGAAAAGAACGTTGCGTTGCTGCCGTTTGGAATCCAGTTGAATGTTTCGAGGTCGAGAAAAGGACAGTTTGCCGACGCACTGATAACATTTCTTGGGGAAAGGAACGGCATGGTATGATAATAAGAGATTATTTGATTTGTCTTCTTCAGATGTATCTGTTGGAGGACTTGGAAAAGAACATACTCCCATACAGAAGAGAAAGATTCTGGGAAAAATTTCTCGTATATTGTATCGCAGCACTGGCAATGTTCGGAACCAACCGCCTGGAATCCTCAATACTTAATATGGTAATGATTCCGGTAATCTATATGATCGCGTCTATGGTTGTGTTCCGGGGAAATATATGGAAGAAGCTGGTTACGGTATGCTGCTATTATGTGCTGGCAATTATTCCCGAATTTCTCTTTGCGGCACTTACGAATGCATATGGCGTGACTGGTGCGTCCGAGGGCTTCAGGACTGAAACAGAAAAGACATTAGCACTCCTGCTGATGAGTACCATGACATTTCTGTTTATTAAATGCATTAATCAGGTAACAAGGAAAAGGGATTATCTGACGATTGAAAATAAAACATTTACAGTGCTGCTCATGCTGCCAACCGCAACGATCGTTATGTTAGGATGTATGTTTTATTCGCACACTTCTTTTGAAGGAATGAACAGGGTCATGGTTCCGGTAGGAGCTTCGCTTCTGTTAATGACGAATATCTTCATTTTCACAGTATTTGACAGGTTTGTAGAAAAATCAGAAGAAGTGAAGAAGATGGACCGGCTATACCAGAAAAGCAGGGCGGAGATTGCCAATCTGCAGTATATGAATAAGGTTAATGAGGATAACAGAGCATTCTTACACGATATAAATAAATTTATCTGTACAGTAGCCGGCTTGATAGAAGAAGGAGAGAATCAAGAGGTTAAGGACATCATGGAACATTTAGGCGTCCGGATTCAGAATCTTCAAAAAAGTGTATATTGTGAGCATCCAATCTTGAACAGCATCCTATGTGAAAGAAAATTTCTTGCAGAATCTAAGGATATATCCTATAGGATTACCCTGGGTAATGATCTCAGACTGGATTTTCTGGAAGAGTTGGATTTGATCTCGATCGTAGGGAATCTTTTGGATAACGCACTGGAAGCGGCAGAAAAGACAGAAGATGGCAGATATGTGGAATGCAGGATGTATATGGGAAACGCGGGGCATTTCCTTGTCATGGAATTTTGCAATGGGTATGTCGTCCCTCTGTTAAAGGACAAGGACAGGTACATAAGCACCAAAAGAGACGCGGACAGTCACGGGATCGGACTGCACACGGTTGGAAAACTGGTCAAAAAGTATGCGGGAATTATGCGAGTGGAGGCAGGAGAACGGGAGTTCTCTGTTAAGCTGATCTTTACAATCAAATAAGGACGTGCAAAAATCGCCCAAAAAGTTACCGTTTTTGCCACGGTAATTGAAAAGAGGGCGATTTTTGTGTAAACTTTCGGAAAAAAGGAGGCTTTGTAACTATGAAAAAAATAATCAGAAAAAACCTGGGAATCAAACTGCTTGGAGCTGTAAACTGTCTTGCACTCTGCTTGACGGCGTATACGGCAAATCTGGCGTGCAACTGGCTGTACTATCAGGAAGATGAGCCGGAAGAAGTTAAGAAAATGAGGAAATTCTAGTGTGGAAAAAAATGGCTGGTCGGCTTTTTGAACTACAAAGCAGGAATGGGATTCTTGAAGAGAAAGACCGCAGGCTGTATGAATATGCTTACGGCGTACTGCTGGGCAGGGTGGTAATATACCTTATCATCGTCATACTTGGCATCATAACGGGGAATTGGATGGAGATGATAGTCTTTTTATTGCCCTTTACTGTTTTAAGGCAGTATGCCGGAGGGATTCATTTGGAAAAGGCAGGGGGCTGCATGGCTGTTTCCGGTATCCTTGTCCTTCTATGCAGTCTGTATCTGGCGTCTGCTCCGGCTGTAATATGGCAAATGCGGATCATATGGTTTGTCGCGGTTGGCGTTATATTTATCATGGCGCCGGTAGATGCCAGCAGCAAGAAGTTGGATGCGAAAGAGAAAAAAGTTTATGGGATGCGCGCGAGGGTAATTTTAGTTATTGAATGCGCGATAGCAGGTGTTTTTTCTGTGATTGGATATTCCCTGATCGTAAACGGGATTATGGTAGCGCATATTGTTTTGGCGTCTGGTTTAATATTAGGATGGACCAAAATTTTTTTTGATAAAGAGTTAGAGTGAACTAATCCATGATAGGAATAAGAAATACCTGGGAAAAGCGTATTGCAAAAGGATGATAAACAGAACAAAAAGAACATGATACAAGAGGAATATAAAAGTGAATTTGAAATTGATAAAAAATACAGAAAATATCAACAAAGAGAAAATAACCTTGTTCTGCCTGCCGTTTGCAGGAGGCGGCGCGTCTGCTTATAATCAGTGGGCGAAAAAGATGCAGGGAAAAGTAACGGTATGTCCAGTCCAGCTTCCGGGAAGGGAAGAACGGATCATGGAGAAACCGTATATAGATATGCCGGTTATGTTAGATGATCTGGAAGAGGCTGTAAGAGAGGCTGTGGACGGACCGTATGCCTTATGGGGGCACAGTATGGGCGGGAAGATCTCCTATGAGCTGGAAAAGCGATTGGAGGCAGAGGGATATAGAGCGAAATACCTGTTTATTTCCGGCAGCCGGATTCCCAGCATTCCGGAACCGAAGCCAATCTATCATCTTCCGGATGAAGCGTTTAAGAGGGAACTGGGAAGATTTGAAGGGACGCCAAAAGAGATACTAGAGAATCAGGAATTGTTGGATTTCTTTCTGCCTATGCTGCGGGCGGATTTTACCATGGATGAAACGTATTATGATAAAGCGGGAGTAGTGCTGCATACACCTATCTCTGCATTTGGCGGAGAAAAGGACGACGAAGCGGATGAGAGTGCGATCTTGGAATGGGGAAAGTATACGGACAATGATTTTAACTACCGGATATTTCCGGGAGGACATTTTTATCTGAGGGATTGTGAAGACGAAGTAATAAGTGAGGTCATGAGACTGCTTTAGAGAATGAAAAATGGAGATTAAACGATACGGAGAAAAGGAATTTCTGTCAGCAGACAAACTTTATATCCGTGAAAATGAGATACATATATGGTGTATCCGCTGGCCTGAAATGACAGATTTCTGGAAGAACCATGAATATATCCTGAGTGGGCAGGAATTGGAGCAAGCCGGAAGATTCCGTTTTCCTGAAGACAGGATGCGTTATATAGCCGGGAAGGTTGTCGTGCGGATCCTCTTAAAAAGATACTTAGATATGGAAACGATTGATTTTTCTGTTAATGAACTGGGTAAGCCTTATCATAAAAAGATTGCAGGAAAGCGGACAGTGGATTTTAACATTTCGCACTCGGGTGAATTCATACTGGCGGTATTCGCTGTCGGAATGGATATCGGAGTAGATGTGCAGGAGATGGCAGAGTGCCCGGACTATAGGGAGATAGCGGAAAATTTTTATACTGCAGAAGAAGCGGAAGATGTAAAAAATGAAGGACCGGATCTGTTTTTCCAGTACTGGGCGGCGAAAGAGGCATATGTAAAGGCGCTTGGAATTGGATTAGGAAGAGGAATGGATTTCTTCTCTGTCAGAAACGAGAAAATTGCAGAAAAAGATAAGAAAGATCAGGACTGGTTTCTGTATCCGGTCAGGATCAAAGGATATGCTGCGTATGTGGCGGCGCATAAGAAAGGAGACAGATAAAATGGGTTATAAGAAAGATATGGGCAAATATGAGAATCTGGAAGGCTGGGAGAGATGTGGATTTGGAGAACAGCTTGATAGGTGGGCGGAAAAATATGGAGAAAGAATTGCGGTCACGGACAGTGAAGACGAGATCAGTTATATGGAATTAAAGCAAAAAGCAGATTGTCTTGCGGTAGCTTTTCTGCGTAAAGGGATTTTAAAGGGAGACAAAGTGCTTGTGCAGCTTCCGAACAGGATTTCTTTTGTGATCGTGTTTTTTGCGCTTTCCAAGATTGGGGCGGTGCCAATCATGATGCTGCCGGCCCACAGGGAGGCGGAACTGGAAGGAATTATTGAACTGGCAAAGCCGGCCGCTTATATTGTGGTGGAGAAATATCTGGGATTTTCATATGTGCCGATGGCAAATGCGATGAAAGAGAAATATTCATGTATCCGGCATATATTTGTAGATAGCGAATCCGGGGATATCAGTGGAATGATTGCGGAAACGTATGGAGAAAATGGAGCATTTCCGGCTGTGGATGGGTATGAAACGGCGGTGCTTTTGCTGTCCGGCGGGACGACAGGGGTTCCGAAACTGATTCCGCGCACCCATACGGATTATATGTATAATGCCCGCATGTCCGCGAAGAGATGCCGTCTGGATAGCAGTGACGTTTATCTGGCGTCTCTTCCGGTAGCTCATAATTTCCCGTTATGCTGCCCGGGGCTTTTAGGCACGCTGGACGTGGGAGGAAAAGTTGTGCTTGCGTCTGCGACCAGCCCGGATGATATCCTTGACGCAATTACAGAGGAAGGTGTCACGATAACGGCATTGGTTCCTGCTATGGTTACTGTGTGCATGGAAATGCTGGAATGGGATGAAGATTATGATATATCCAGCCTGCGGATTTTGCAGGTGGGCGGCGCAATGCTGGAAGATTCCCTTGCGGATAAGATCATTGAAGAATGGCCGTGTAAACTGATGCAGGTATTTGGTACGGCGGAGGGGCTACTGTCCTTTACTAGCCCGGAGGATGAAGGTTCCCTGATCGCAAGATGCCAGGGAACTCCGGTGTCTCCTGCGGATGAAGTAAAGATTGTGGATGAAGAAGATAAGGCCGTACCGGAAGGAGTTTTTGGGGAATTATTATCCAGAGGCCCGTATACGATTGATGGTTATTATATGGCGGAGGAAGCGAATAAAAAGAGCTTTACGTCGGACGGATTTTACCGGACGGGCGATAAAGCTATGTGGACGAAAGACGGAAGGTTACGTTTGGGCGGGAGGATCAAAGAGCAGATTAACCGCGCCGGAGAAAAGATCATGCCTTCAGAGATTGAAGCTTATCTTTGCAGGCATTCGAAAATCAAAGAGGCAGCCGTTGTCGGCGTTACGGATGAAACCCTTGGAAACCGGATATGTGCATTCCTTGTGACCGATGATGAAGCCGGGATCGATTTGCAGGAAATACACAGGTTCCTGCGGGAAATAGGCGTTGCGGCGTATAAAATGCCGGATCAGATAGAACGGGTAGAGACATGGCCGCTGACCAGCGTAGGAAAAATAGATAAGAAAGCATTAGAACGGATGGCGCAGGAAAAATAGAAGGAGACAGAATCATGGAATATATAGAGATAAAGGAACAGATCAAACAAAAGCTGCCGGTAGCCAGAGATTTGGGGGATTCCGAAAATCTGCTGGAGCTTGGGCTTTCATCCCTGACAATCATGCGTCTGGTAAACCAGTGGAGAAAACAGGGGGTTAAGGTTTCATTCGGTTCATTGATGGAAAATCCTACCCTTGAAGGCTGGTGGGCGCTGATCCAGCGCAGCATGAAGAAAAAAGCGGGCAAAAAACGGGCGCAAGAATCTAAGATAACGCCGGAAAAGGATATGAAACAGCCGTTTCCTTTAACAGACGTACAGTATGCATATTGGGTTGGCAGGGATGAAGAACAGGCTCTTGGAGGAATAGACTGTCATGCGTATTTAGAGTTTGATGGGGGAAATATAGATCCGGAGCGTCTGGAAAAAGCATGGAATGTACTGCAGTATCATCATCCTATGCTGCGCGCCTGCTTTTTGGATGATGGAACACAGAAAATCCTGGATAAGCCGTATTGTGAAAAAATAAAGGTTCATGATTTTTCCCGGATGTCATCTGAGGAAGCAGAGGCAATGGCAGTATCTGTCAGAGAACGTTTATCCCATCGGAAGTTAAAGATTGAGGAAGGCGAAGTAGCAGGAATAGAGCTTACGCTTTTTCCTGAAAATAAGGCACGCCTTCATGTGGACATGGCACTTTTGGTTGCTGATGTACAGAGTCTGCAGATATTATTGAGGGATTTGGCATCTGCTTACCGAGGGGAAAACCTGCCGAAAGAATCAAAAGGGTGGAATTTTGCTTCCTATCTAGAACGGCAGAAACAGGAAGAAGGGGAGGAACGGAAAAACGCAGAAAAATACTGGAAGAATCGTTTAGAGCATTTGCCAAAAGGCCCTGACCTTCCATTGGCAAAACGTCCGCAAGAAGTGGAAAAAACGGTGTTCAACCGCAGGATTGTGCGAATCGAAAAGGAAGAATGGGATCATTTGCAAATGCGGGCAAAAAAATACCAGACAACTCCGGCAATGGTTCTTCTTACTGCATATGCGGTGGTTCTGGAACGATGGAGCAGGAATCATTGTTTCCTTATTAACATTCCGTTTTTTAACCGGAAAACAGAGCAGCAGGGGTTAGAGGAAGTAATAGCAGATTTTACTACTCTGTTATTGCTGGAGATTAACTGCGAAGAAAATCCGACTTTTGCGGAATTGTTGGACAGGATTCAGAAGCAGCTTCATGAGGATATGAAGTATACGGCATATTCCGGCGTGCAAGTACAGAGAGACATTGCGCAGATGTGTGGGGACGCATCGGCAGTGGCGCCGGTTGTTTTTGCCTGCAATCTGGGAACGCCGTTGGTAAATGATACGTTCCGGAATGAACTGGGGCAGTTTTCCTATATGATTTCCCAGACGCCGCAGGTGTGGAATGATTTTCAGAGTTATGAAGATGAAAATGGCGTACAGCTTACATGGGACAGCGTGGATGAGTTATTCCCGGAGAATATGATCCCGGATATGTTGGAGAGTTTTGAGATTCTTCTGCATGAATTGGGAAAGAAGGACTGGAATCAGAGATTTGATGTGCTTCCTGAAAAAAGAAAAAGAGAAATTGAAGATACAGCGCGTACAGGAGTGCCGGAGCGTGTGGAATGCCTGCATTGGGCTGTTATGAACCATGCGGAAGTTTGCCCGGAAGATATTGCGCTTATTGATGCGGGAAGCGGAAGATCGGTATCCTATGGGGAATTAAAAGCACGGGCAACAGCAGTGGCGGCAGGAATTTCAGAAAAGGATATTAAGGGCGTCCCGGTTGCACTTACCCTGCCACGCGGGATAGAACAGATCGAGGCGGCATTAGGAATTTTGCTTTCCGGAAATTCATACCTTCCGGTCAGCTTAAGCCAGCCTAAAGATCGGAGAGCGTTAATCCATGAGAAGACGGGAGTCCGCTATGTGGTCACGAATCGGGAATTATCCGAAAAACTGGACTGGCCGGAAGGTACGGAAATCCTTGTGATGGAAGGTATGGAAGAGGGACAGGAAAATGTGAGACTGCCAGAGGTGTCGCCGAAGGACAGCGCCTATATCATCATGACGTCAGGCTCTACAGGTGTTCCGAAGGGTGTAGAGATTGCGCATGAAAGCGCATGGAATACGGTTCAGGATATTAATGAAAAGTACCATGTAACAAGTGCAGATCGGGCGCTGGCTGTATCAGCTATGGATTTTGACCTGTCGGTATATGATGTTTTTGGAATTTTAGGCGCAGGAGGAACATTGGTATTGCTTCCAGAGCAGGAGAGAAGGAATGCGGATTACTGGCTGGAACAAGTGTTGAAATATCAGATTACCGTTTGGAATTCAGTGCCGGTGCTTCTGGATATGCTTTTGATACGGGCGGAATCCATGAAACAGAAACTGCCGATCAGGGCGGTTATGCTTTCCGGAGATTGGATTGGGATGGATCTCCCGCAGAGGGTTGCGGCATGGACAGAGGATTGCCAGTTTGTCGCTATGGGAGGAGCTACAGAGGCAAGTATCTGGTCCAATTATCAGAATGTTACCCTGCCGATGCCGAAAAACTGGAAATCTATTCCCTATGGAAAGCCACTCAGATATCAGGCATATCGTGTTGTGGATGAGTATGGAAGGGATTGCCCTTACTGGGCAGAAGGCGAACTCTGGATTGGCGGTTTTGGTGTAGCAAAAGGATATAGGGGAGATTCTGCGCTTACGGGGCAGAAATTTATCACAGATCAGTATGGAAGATGGTATCGGACCGGTGATCTCGGAAGAATCTGGGATGATGAGATAATTGAATTTTTGGGAAGAAAAGACCATCAGGTAAAGATCCGTGGACACAGGATTGAATTGGGAGAAATTGAACATGCGATTCAGGAGTTTCCGGGTGTGGCTCATGCAGTTGTTGATACAGTTAGTGATGGTCATGGCAATAAAACGCTGGCTGCTTATATCGGAGCGCCGATACAGGAAGATTCTAAAGTTACAACGTATTTGTACGGCACAGATATCTTTGGCGGAGGCTGGAAAGAACTGAAGGATGATGTCAGCAATTGGCAGATGCAGCAGGAACGGAAGACAGCATACAAAAATTTCCTTGCCTATGCAGACCAGAGATGTGTACAGCTTATGCTGGAGACACTCATAGAGTTAGGCGTTTTTGTATCAGAGAAGGAAGTTCTTTCGCAAAAGGAAATTTTTGAAAAAGGGAGCATTACGGAAACACAGAAGAATACTGTGGCAAGATGGTTGGAAATTTTAAAGAAGGAAGGAATCCTGAGAGAAGAGGACGGCAGACTATCGCGTACCGGGAAGGAAGTGGCTGTACCGGAAAAAGCTGGAGATGCGGAAACGTATTTTAAGAAACTGAAGCCGTATCTGAAGCATATGGTTACTGGGAATGAAGTTCCGCTGGACGTATTCTACCAGAAAGAGCCGGCTTTGGCTCCGAATATGCTGCTTCGGAGGATTCCGGGCTGCGAGGAAACAGTGGAAAGACTGGTGCAGGGATTAAGGCTTCTGGCAGAAGAACGCAGAAAAGAGCCACTCCAGATTATAGAAATTGGTACAAGGGACACTGCAATTACAAGACAGTTTTTGAATGCACTGGAAGATGTAAGCGTGGCTTATACATATGCGGATTCTTCAAAATATTTTCTGCAGGAAGCAGAGAAAGAACTTGCGGGATATGAGAGAGTCGAGTTTGAGATGCTGAATCTGGAAGAAGGCATGGATAAGCAGCAGATGTCCTTGCATAGTTATGACGTTGTGATATCGGTAAATGCTTTACATAGAAATATTGATGCTGCGGATGCGGTAAAGAAAGTAGCGGAATTACTGAAGCCAAACGGAATATTGCTGATGACTGACCTTGTGGTAAGGACATACCTTCAGGAACTTACAGCGGCTTTTTTGGAAAATGGTTTTGCGGATATTCAGGACAAGAGAAAAGAAGCAGGGCTGGTTACCCCGGACTGCCTGCTGTGGAGAGAATGTTTATCAGAGGCAGGATTGGGCGAAGACTGTGCTGTGACAGAGAGATATGGAAGATGTGTATGCTGCAGCAGACAGCAGGCGTCTGTCCTGTCCTATCATAATGGAGCACTAAGGGAATATCTGTCAGAAAAACTGCCGGAGTATATGGTTCCACAGAACTATCATTTCATGGAGCAGCTCCCAACATTGTCCAATGGGAAGATTAACAGGAAGCAATTGCGGGAAGATTTTAAAGAAGAAACTGCGGTTATCCGATTTTCAAAGGCAACGACAGAAACAGAAGAAAAGCTTTTAGATATCTGGAAACAATTATTTGGATATGAAAATATCGGAATTGAAGATAATTATTTTAGCCTTGGGGGAGACTCGCTGATTGCCACAAGGTTGATCTCGGAAGTACAGACAACCTTCGGCTGCAAAATAACGATCAGTACGATTTTTGAAAATCTGACCGTAAAATCTCTGGCAAAAGCTATTGAACAGTCCGAACAGAAAGAAGAAGATACACTGCAGATCAAACCGAATCTGGAGGAAGCATATCATTCGTTCCCATTAACCGATGTGCAGTATGCTTACTGGCTTGGCAGAAGCGGATTGTATGAATTGGGAAATGTTGCAACACACTGTTATTTTGAACTGGATGCAGACGGCCTTGATACTGAGTGCGCAGAGACGGCATGGAATCTGTTGATACAGAGGCACGGGATGATGCGTGTTATTATCCAGCCGGATGGTATGCAGCGCATACTGGAGAATACTCCCCAGTATCATATTGACGTGACGGATATCCGACAATTGGAAGTGACAGAAAAAGAAAAGGCATTGGATGAAAAACGGGCAGAGATGTCTCATCAGGTAATTCAGACAGATGAATGGCCTCTGTTTGATGTGCGAATCACTAAAATAGAGGACCAGAAGCATAGAATCCATATCAGTTTTGACAATATTATCTTTGATGGCTGGAGTATGTTCCATCTCTTAGATGAGTGGGCAGAAGTATATCGAAATGGAAAAGCGGAAATGTCGATTACTTTGTCTTTCCGGGATTACGTGCTGGGACTGGAGCAGATAAAGTCTACCTCTGCTTATGAGAAAGATAAAAAATATTGGGAAGACCGGGTGGAGACTTTTGCGGACGCACCGGATCTGCCACTTGCAAAGAACGAAAGCCAGATTACAGAGCAGCGTTTCTGTCGCCGGAGCGCAAAACTGTCACAGAAAGAATGGCAGTCTGTAAAAGACGCGGCGGGAAGACTGGAGGTAACGCCTTCTGTTCTTTTGATGAGTGCTTATGCGGAGACTCTCCGCTTGTGGAGCAGTAATAAGGATTTTACACTTAATCTGACGCAGTTTGACCGGAAACAATTGCATCCGGAAGTGAACAATCTGGTTGGAGATTTTACAACACTGACATTGCTGGAGATAAAGAATGCAGGGAATAATTTTGCGGAAAGGACAAAGGCAATTCAGAAGCAGCTTACAGAAGATCTGGAGCATACAGCTTATGGCGCGGTTGAACTGGAGCGCGAATTAAAGAAAAAGACTGGAAATATGCGGGGCGCTATTATGCCGGTAGTGTTTACCAGTGGTCTTGGCGTGGAGCAGTGGAATGAAGGAAAGTGGCTTGGAAAACTGAACTATAACATTTCACAGACGCCGCAGGTGTGGCTGGATCATCAGGTGGTTGAAATGGATGGCTGTTTATGCTTGTTTTGGGATTCCGTGGACGAATTATTTTATCCAGGAATGCTAGATGAGATGTTCCGGGCATATACCGGCCTGCTTCATACGCTAGCAGTTCATCCGGAGATCATGCAGGAAAAAACGGCAAGTCTGGTAACAGCGGAAATTTCAGAAAAACGGCGTCAGGCGAATGAAACGGCGGCTGAATTTGAAGAGAAAACGTTGGATGGATTATTCTTGGAGTCGGCAGACAAATTTCCGGATAAGGAGGCGCTGGTAACGTGCAGCAGGCGGATGACATATCGGGAGATAAAAGAAGAAGCGTTTTACATTTCCGGGCAGTTGCAGAGCATGGGAATAAAAAAAGAAGAGACGGTAGCTGTATTTATGGAAAAAGGGTGGGAGCAGGTAGTTGCTGTTTATGGAATCATGTTTGCCGGAGCCGCATATCTTCCGATAGATATCCATAATCCGAGAGAACGAGTTGAAAAGATTCTCCGTGATAGTGGAACAAGAATCATTCTTGTGCAGAATCAGGCGTATGATCAGGATACCGAATGGCTGCACGAGTGGGATTGTATTTCTGTGTCTGAATTAAAAACCGATTCTGAATACAAAGCACAGGAGAATAAGGCGGGAGACCTTGCGTATGTAATCTATACGTCGGGAACAACCGGGATGCCGAAAGGAGTAATGATTACTCACCATAATGCAGTGAATACGATACTGGATATCAATGCACGCTATCAGATTACAGAACAGGATACGGCGTTTGGAATCTCCAATCTTCATTTTGACCTGTCTGTTTATGATGTTTTTGGCATTTTAGGCGCAGGTGGGAAATTGGTTCTTCCGGATCCGGAATATGGAAAAGATCCAGCGCATTGGATTCACTGGTTGAATCATGAGAATATTACCGTATGGAACAGCGTGCCAGCTTTTGTAGAAATGCTGGCAGAATATGAGGAATATCAAAGGCAGGTAACTTCACAATCGCTGCGGTTAGTAATGATGAGTGGTGACTGGGTTCCTGTTTCACTTCCAGGGAGAATCCGTAATCTGTTCCAGAATGTTGAGATTGTTGCTCTTGGAGGAGCAACAGAAGGCAGTATCTGGTCTAATCATTTCGAGATTCCAGAGGTTGTGCCGGAAGATTGGAAGAGTATTCCGTATGGGAAACCGCTTGCAAACCAGAAGTATTATGTTCTGGATCAGAATATGGAAGATTGCCCTGACTGGGTACCGGGAACACTTTATATTGCCGGAGATGGCATTGCACAGGGATATTTAAACGATAAAGAAAAAACAAAGGAAAAATTTGTTGTCTTAGATAGAACTGGAGAACGGCTGTATTGTACCGGAGATATGGGACGGTATTGGAATGACGGTAATATTGAATTTCTTGGAAGACTGGATAATCAGGTGAAAATCAATGGGTATAGGGTAGAACTGGGCGAAATTGAAACTTTTATGAATTGGATTCATGGTGTAAAAATAAGTCAGGTCGTAAATATTAAAGATAATAAACTTGTTGGATTTTACGTTTCGGATTATGAAATAAACGAGACCTATTTTCAAAATTATTTGCGTGACTATTTACCCAAATATATGATTCCACAAAACTTCATCGCTCTATTAGAAATGCCCACAACGAAAAATGGGAAAATTGATAAAAAGGAACTTAAAAGAAAGGCAATAGAGTTTCAAAAGACTTTTGAATCTAATAATCGAGCAATGACAAAGGAGGAGAAAGAATTTAGTGAAATATGGAAGGAAGTATTGAAATGCCAAGATGTAAGTTTGAAGGACGATTTCTTTTCGAGTGGAGGAAATTCTCTTAAAGCAATTACTTTGGCAAATAGAATAAAAGAGAAATATATAATAGAAATCACGATAAGAGATGTTTTGGAGTTTCCAATAGTAGAACAATTATCAGAGTTTGTACAGAAAAAAGTAAAAGATAATAGTAAGAAAAGTGGAAGTAATATTGTAACTTCTATAGAAGAAGGATTTTTTTAGAAAGAAGGAGAAGAAATGACAGCAGAAAAAATTATTTTAAAATACCAAGAAAAAGGTGTGAAATTATTTTTGAATGAAGATAAGCTTCAATTTAGTGGCCCGAAAGGTATCATTGATGATGATGCGCGAAAAGAACTACAGGCTTACAAAGATGATATTATTACCTATTTAAAATCACACAAGGGTCAAGTTGTATGCGATAAAACCCAAAGATTTTTGCCGTTTGAAATGACAGATATACAAGTAGCATATGTAATAGGACGAAACAGAACTTATCAATATGGTGGAATTGGATGTAAAATTTATGCAGAATACGAATTTCCTAAACTTGATTTAGAAAAATTGGAAAGAGCATGGGAAAATGTTGTGAAAAATAACGATATGCTTCATGCAGTGATTAAGAATAATAAAGAACAACAAATATTACAGGATTACGAAGTACCGGCTATAGAAAAATGGAAAATTGAGGATATTTCACCAGATGAAAGAAAAAACAAATTAAATGAAATCCGAGATAGATTGGTAATGAAACAATATAAAGTTGGAGAGTGGCCGTTATTTGATTTGGAAATATCTGAATTAGAGGACGTTACAATTTTACACATTTCGCTAGATATGTTAATTGCGGATTTCTTGAGTATAAATATTATTGTTGACGAATTGGAGGATAATTATTTTGGTGATAAAAAGAAGACTTTTACGAAAGAACTGTCTTTTAGAGATGTAATTGTTTATGAGCATAATAGACAAAAGCATCCACAGTATTCGGAAACCATGAAAAAAGATAAACAGTATTGGGAAGAGAGAATTTCAACAATGCCGGAAGCTCCAGATTTACCGGTTAAAGAAGATTTAAAAGATACCTCTATTCGTCAATTAAATACTTATATTGAAAAAGAACGCTATTTGGAGTTACAGAAACTGGCAGATGATAATAATATCACTTTATCTGGACTGATTTTAGCATGCTATGCAGAAGTATTAGCATACTGGTCAAATTCGAAACGATTCAGCATTAACGTTACTATGGCTAATCGTGAGCAAGTGCATCCAGATATTTATAGCATCATAGGGGATTTCACAAAAATAAATATTTTGGAGATATGTCAAGATTATAATTTGTCATTTATACAGAGAGTACAGTTTATACAAAAACAGTTATGGAATGACATGGAACATATGTCGTATAGTGGCATAGAAGTGTTAAGAGAGATGACAAGATTAAAGAAAAAAGAAGTAATTATTCCATATGTGTTTACAAGTACACTAAGCATGGTTTCACGAAAAGAGAGTACAAATCATAAAGGAAACTTAATTTATAAAATCAGTCAGACTCCGCAGGTTTTAATAGATTGCCAAGTAATGGAATATAAAGAAGGAATATTAGTAAATTGGGATGTTAGAGAAAAGGCTTTCCCTAAAAAAATGATTGAAATGGCTTTTAGAACATTTTCTGAAATGCTTATTTATACTGATACTCAAAATATGTTGGCAGATAAAAATGTAATCAAATTGCCTTCTGATATGAAAGAAATTAGAAAAAAAAAGGAAGTCAACTATCCATATATTCCGCAACTTCTCCACGAGGGATTTTGCGAAAGTGTGAAGAAATATCCTAGTAAAATTGCGCTGTGTTCAAATGGTAAAGAGTATACATATAAAGAACTAGGTGAATATGCTACATCTGTAAAAAAGGAGCTCCTTAGAAAAAATATAAAGACTGCAGATATCGTTGCAATTGAGTTAAAAAAGGGAATATGGCAGATTGCGTCTGTTTTAGGAGTCCTTTTGGCAGGAGGAACATATTTACCTGTGGACATAGGACAACCAAGAAATAGAAAAAATAAAATAGAATTAGATGCCCAAGCAAAATTTATTATCACATCGAATAAAAACATAGATTTACTGGATTGTGCGGAAAAAATTTATGTAGAAGATATGGTGGTTGCGGATGCTCTGGAAGTAGAAGTACTTAATACAAATACCAATCAGGCCGCATACATAATATATACGTCCGGTACTACAGGAAATCCAAAAGGCGTTGTCATATCACATGCATCGGCAATGAACACAATTAATGATGTGATAAGACGGTATAATATTACAAAAAATGATAGTGTGCTGGGAATTTCAAATTTAGCTTTTGATTTATCAGTTTTTGATATTTTTGGAATATTTGCAGTTGGTGGGAAACTGGTGCTGCCAACCGATGAGAAAAATGTTTCGGAATGGGGAACGCTGCTTTTAGAAAACCAAATTACTATTTGGAATTCTGTTCCGGCACAAATGCAAATGTTGTTATCATATTTGGAAGCAGAGAAAAAACGCAAGGTAGAAAAATTAAGACTTATTATGCTTTCTGGGGATTGGATTCCTGTACAGCTTCCTAAGAGAATGAAACAAATATTTGGTAATTCGAGGATGATTAGTTTAGGTGGTGCTACAGAAGCAAGTATATGGTCGATTGCGTATGAAATTAATCCTGATTATGTATATGAAAAAAGTATTCCTTATGGAATACCGCTCTCAAATCAAAAATTTTATATTTTGGATGATGAAATGAGAGAATGCCCGGATTGGGTAAAAGGAAGGATTTATATAAGTGGAAAAGGCTTGGCACTTGGATATTTTAAAGATGATTCTCTTACTTGCCGGAAATTTGTATTCCATAAAGAGCTAGAAGAACGTTTATACGACACTGGTGATATGGGAAGATATAGAACAGATGGTGTTATTGAATTTTTAGGGCGAGAAGATTATCAAGTAAAAATCAGAGGACACCGAGTGGAGTTGAATGAAGTGGAATCTGTTATAAATCAGTGCGAGGATGTAGAGGGATCTATTGTTGTTACAGCAACAGAAAATGACGATATAATAGGTGCTTTCGTACAGCCTAAAATAGAAAAAAGTGTTGTTGATAATACAGCAGAAATAAATGATATAAAAAATAAAAACAAAAGCTTCAACCAAGATAGCAATCTGTTTGAGGCAAATGTCTTAGATTTTGCTGACTGGCTACATGCGTCTAATGAGACTGCAATTTATGATATGCTGGCGACCTTTTACAAAGTAGAAATTTTTACGGATCGAAACACATGGTATCCGATAAAAGAGATATTTAATTCATTAAAGGTGCATGAATATTATGAACCTTTGATTAGAAGATGGCTAAAGGCATTAGAAACGGAAGGATATGTTGTAAAGAATGACAAAAATCAGTATAGGATTAAGAAAGAGATAACAAGAGATTTAGCCGAGCATTCTTGGGAACAGTGGTTAAAAGTTGATTCTAAGGTACATTATAATGATTTAATGATGAATTTTTTTGGAGAAACGCGTACAAATTTATTACCTTTATTGCGAGGAAAACTGGATCCTATAGACTTATTTTTCCCAAAAGGAAGTTTTAAAGTAGCATTAGCAGCGTACAAGGATAATATTGTTAGTAAGTGTACTAATAGGGTTGTAGTTGAAGATATGCTGGTACTTGTAAAGCATTTCACAAAAAAATATCCACAAAAGCAGTTCAGGATATTAGAAATTGGAGCTGGTGTAGGTGGAGTGAGTATAGATTTAATTGAAGCACTAAAAATATATAATGTAGAATATTTATTTACGGACATTTCACGTTCATTTTTAAATGAGGCACAAGAGCGATTTAAAAAATATCCGTGGGTAAAATTTGGCTTATATGATATCAATATTGATTATTGGAAACAAGATATTCCAACATCATATTTTGATGTAATACTTTGCAATAATGTACTTCACAATGCGAATAATGAGGTAAAAGTGTTAGGGCAGTTTAAGGAAATAGCTGCTCCGAATGGAAATCTAATTATTATAGATGCCACAGGCAATAATTATGCATTGATGACATCGATAGAATTTCTGAATGGATTAAATGGAGTAGAAGATTTTAGAGCAGAAAATGAACAGATTTTTCTTCAGCAGGATCAATGGAATAAGTTATTCAAGAAATCCGACATAGAATTGTTGGCTGCGTTTCCGGAGGAGGATAGCACGTTAAAAGTAATAGGACAAACGGTCTTTGTTTGTAAATTTAATTCAAAAAGGCGAAGAATTGATCCAAGTGAAATTAAAAATTACATGGCAAATAATTTGCCGGAATATATGTTGCCATCTCATATAGAGGTACTGAAGGAATTTCCGCTAACTGCGAATGGGAAAATAGATAGAAATATTCTTAGAAATCATTTAGATGGAACATTAACACAGACAACTGAGCAAGGCGAGGCACCATCGACAGATTTAGAAAAAGCAATAGCACAAATATGGTGTGATGCTTTGAAAAAAGAAAAAATATGGAAAAATGAAAACTTTTATGAGATAGGTGGAGATTCACTCTTAGTCGCACAAGTTGTAGCAAAAATGAAAGAAAAGATAGAAGAGGCAAAAGCGTGGGATTGGGATAAGCTAATGATCGCTTTAATTGAATCACCAACTATTGAAGGAATTAGTAAAAAGCTAATGGAAGGTTTACCGTCAGAGGAAACGAAAGAAAAACAGGAAAGCTTAATAATTTTGAAACAGGGAAACAATAATAAAGCATTAGTACTCATACATGATGGAACGGGTACAATAAGTCCATATAATCAAGTGATTCCCTTTTTACATTCGACTGAAGGAAGCTTATTGGCTTTGCAGTGTAATGATATGGAAGAATACTTATCTGTTAAGCCTGAAAAATTGATACAATTCTTGGGTGAGAAGTATGCAAAAATATTAATTGACACAGAAAAAGAAGTCTACGATTTGGTTGGATATTGTATGGGAGGACTTATAGCACTTGAAACTGCTAAGATTTTGACGGAAGCTGGGAAAACAGTGCATTCGTTAATAAGCGTTGATACTACGCCTAGCAGAAGAATGGTAAATAATGAGCTACTGATGGAAAGAGCTTTTGGAATGATAATTGGAGCAGATACGTATAAAGTGGGGCATACAGTAGAGGATGAATTATTGAAAAGAGCAATTAAAGAATTAGGTGAAAAATATGGAGATAATGTTTCTAATGAAGAACTAGTAAGTTTGGAAGGAGAATTTTTACCTGTAAGTCAGTGCTATGGTAAACTCATAAAGAAGACACATGCTGAACGCTTATTAGAGCTGTATAATACACTTCCTGCGACTAAAGGAGAAACATCTGGTTATTCAAAGGAAAGATTAGATACTTTATACAAAGTGTTTTGCCACAGCTTTAGCGCTGTAATTATGTATGATGCAGGTATTTATGTAGGAAATGCGTTAGTATTAAGTTGTCGCAATAAAAATTCTTCTTTTTTACCAGTTGAACCCACGGATAATGAAAGATTTTGGAAAGAAGCCACAGTGGGAAATATAACATCTGAGTTAATAGAAGGGGAGCATTTGACCTGCATGACAGGTTCATATGCAGATAAAGTGGCTGAAAGAATATTGAAAGAAGAGAGGCTGTAGCAATTTTTGTGAAAGGAGTGATAAAAGCGTGAATAAGCTGATTGGAATATTAGGATGTGGAGGAGGTGTTGGGCAATATGTGGTAAATTATTTAAAAGGAAAATATCCGCTGAAATGTGGTCAGAGAAAAATAGTAAACATGAATGCGGATACAGATATAGAATATGTTCAAGTTGATGTGCGGAATAGGAAAGAACTAATAAAGTTTTGCCAAAATTGCAGTATTGTCATTAACTGCACTGGACCGTCATATTACCTTTCACGAGAGATAGCAAGTGTAGTGTGTGAGCATAACATTGATTATATAGATACATTTGGCATAGGCATAGATAAAGAAGAACTCTACAATTATGAAAGCACTATGATAATTGGTGCAGGAAGTTTCCCCGGATTATCGGGGATTCTTCCTGTATGGATAAGAAAAGAACAGCAGGAGAGTGAAATCAGGAGAGTAAATATTTTTGCCGGTGGTAACGAACATATAACAGCCTCAGCATGTGCTGATTTCCTTTTAAGCACGTTTTCTCAATTCGGTAAGATTGATTCATACTATTCACATCAACAAATAAAAAAAACAGAGAATATAACAGAAAGAGTACCATTAATTTTTCCGGATACAGCAGAAATAATGGAATATTTGCCAGACGAAATTTATTTGAGTGCGGAATATAGTAGAATTGATGAATTGCATTGGTACAATGTACAAACGAATTCAGAATATAGGAATATAATACAAGAAGCACTCTTGAAGTTAATGATTAGTCAAGAATATGAGTATGTCAATAGGCTTGCTGAAAATGTAAAAAGAAAACTAGAAAACAAAAGAGAAGAGAGCAAAACGTGGTATAGAATTTGGCTAGAGATAGAAACTGTTACTGAGAAAAAGAATTATGGATATGAGGCTTTGGACTCGTATAAAATTAATGGAAGAATCGCAGCATTTTGTGCTGAAGCATTATGTTCGGGAATATGTCAAAAAGGCATATATTGGCCATTTGAAATATTGGATGCAGAAATAGTCATGAATTCGTTGATAAATGAGGAAATACTAATTGGATTAAAGGAAAATGATAAAAAGATGCAAGAGCATGATTTGAATTACGAGGAGGGCGAATTGTAAATGGAAAAGAGACTTCGGATAATTGTTTGTGGGGTTGGATTCGGACAATTCTATATTAGAGCAATAGATAAAATAAAATGTAAATATAAACTTGTAGGGATTCTATCGAGAGGAAGCGAATGGTCGAAACAATGGACAAAAAAATATGGAGTAATTCTATATACAGATATTGATGAGATTACGAAAGAAAATGTGGATGTAGTCTGCGTTGTGATAAAATCAACTGTAGTAAATGGAGAAGGAAGCACAATAGTGCATTCATTACTTGAGAAAGGTATAAATGTGATACAGGAACATCCAATTGATATAGATGATTACATAATGTGTATTAAGATTGCTCAGAAGAACTGCTGCATGTATAGACTAAATACTTTTTATCCGCAACTTTCCAATGTAAAACAATTTATTTTTCTTGCAGGAAAATTGAGGGAAAAAAACGACGTGCAATATATTAATGCGGAATGTAGTGTGCATGTGCTTTTCCCGCTTATAGATATTTTGGGAAGAGCGATAGGCGGGTTAAGACCATGGAAATTTGAGAGAGTAGAAGAAACGTACAAGAATTCCCCATTTTGTATAATATATGGTTCGATATATAATATACCAATCTGTATAAATGTTCAAAATCAAATGGATCCAAGTGATCCGGAAAACAGCGTACTTTTATTTCATAAAATATCGTTATACACGGAATGTGGAAATTTAACTATGATTGGAACGAATAGTGATATTATGTGGGAACCACGTATACGAAAATGTATTGCTGCAGATGGTGGGTTTCATTTAGAAGCAGACGATGAATATTTAGATCTCCCAGTATATGAAGAAATGCACAATGACGAAGGAAAATGTTTTAGGGAAATGTTCAGTGATACATGGCCTGATAGTATAAAACTATTTTTGGAAGATTTTTATAGAGACTTCTATCTTGGAAAAAAAATGGACAGCAATGCCCAATTTTTGATATCTGTTTGTCAGGCATGGAAAGATTTGGGAAACAGTATAGGATCTGCTAATATTATACATGCATACACGACCAAACCTATTAAAATATCGGAGATTGTAAAATAAATAATTCAGATGTAATGATATTTATGAATCAAGAAGTCCCCTCAAAAGTGTTAAACGGATTTGAGGGGACTTCATTATTATGGTGCATAACGACAGAGATAATACAATGGTTATGAGATGGAAATGAAATTATATCTGTACTGTTATCGATGAGACATTTTTCGATACTCAATGGGCAGGAGTCCCGTACTCTTACGAAACAATTCCGCAAACCGGCTAGAAGTAGAGTAGCCAATCATTTCCGCAATCTGTCCTATCGTGAAATCCGTATCAATCAGCAAATGCTCTGCCTGGCTCATGCGGCGCTGTTGAATATACTCTGTGATTGTGCAGCCCTGCAACTGCTTAAAAGATGTTTTTAGCTTGGTGGTTCCCATACAGGCGATTTTTGCAAGCCGCTCCAATGGGATATCAAACGCATAGTGGTCATTGAGATAAGCAGTCACATTTTCCAATTGTGCTATATCCTGGTCGGATAGATGTTTCTCCTTGCGGGAGAGAATTTTTTTCTGTTCTTCCACCACAAGGGATACGGCCTCGGCCACTTTCGCTTCATAAAATAGTCCTGCGGCAATCCCATCCCCACGGTAAACCTTTACCTCATGGAGCAGCTTTGCCATAGCCGGGAAGTCTGTGGTCTGATCAACCTGCCGGAAAGCTGCAAGTGGGCTGATATAGTCCCCCGGATATTGTTTTTGCAAATAATCCTCATAGTATGCAGGCATGACTTCGATACCAATAGACCGGATGGGGATTTTTTTATGGATGATTGCCTTGTATGGCTTATAGCCGCCAATAAAGGCTTTGATACATTCGGCAGACATCCGCCGGTAGGGATTTAATTCTTCGCCAGAGATGGATTCATACTGAGTAATACTCAGAGCTTCCGGCAAATGAAATTCCATGAAGAAATCCTCATGGAAATAAAAATCATGGATTTTAATGTCGTACAGGTCTTTCTTCGCATAGACCCAGTAAAAGCCTTCTCCAAATTCAGGCGATAACTGCCAGCATTGTCCGGCAGAATTGAAGTGGTTATTGCTATCTACCGGGATAAAATGGTTATCTGTTAAAAGCGGCTCATAGTAATCCGCAATAATGTTATTGTTCAAATGACGGCCTCCTTTGCAACGATTGGACGGAGCTTTGCAACGAAAAGACGAATGTGCCTGCAATGTATTGCAGCCCGCCCATAAAGTTAGTATGATATAGACCGTGGTTAGTAGCATCTAATCATAATATAACAGATTTCATACGGTAGGTCAACCGTTCTTGAAAGCAGGAGGAAAAAATATGAGTAATCAAGTAAATGCAAAGGCAGGATTGTCTGTCAAGGACTTAGTAACAACGGGAATTTTTACTGCGCTTCTGTTCGTATTCATCATGGTAGGAGGCGTCTTTTTTGCTACCAACCCGGTGCTGACTTTTTTCATGCCTGCCGGGAGTGCTTTGCTTGCCGGACCAATTTATCTGCTGATGATCGCAAAAGTACATAAACGCTGGAGCGTCACGATCATGGGCGTTATCATGGCCATCATCTGGTTTGTCACTGGTATGCACTGGGCGTTTGCGTTGGGCTATCTCATTATGGCTGTCGTAGCTGATTTTGTTGCCGGTACAAAGCAGTACAAGAGCAAGAAGATCAACAGTCTGTCCTATATCCTTTTCTCCCTGGGCGGAACAGGGTCGTACCTTGTTTTCTTCGCTGATCCCCAGGGGTGGGCGCAGACCATGTTGGGAAATGGAACCGAGCAAAGCTATATCGATACCATGCAGACGACCGCAAATGCGGGAATCTTTATCGCCATGTTTGCCGCTCTCCTTGTAACAGCTTCTATCAGTGCATTTGTGGGCTGCAAAATGTTGAAGAAGCAGTTCGAAAAAGCGGGTATTACAGCATGATGGGTAACACCGTCCAGAAAGGGCTTTGGCTTGACCCGCGGGCCAAGCTTTTTCTTATTTTGATGTGTGTACTGAGTTCCATGTTCGCGCCTTCTCTTACCTATCAGTTTGCGCTTGTCCTGCTGATTGCTGTATTAGGAGTGCTTTGTGGAAAGTGGAAATATGCCGTAAAAGGGGTATGCTTTTATGCGTTAGTCTGTGCACTGACAGTCTGGATTATGGCGGCTATGACGGGGACGCTGCGGACCATGTTTGTTGCGTTCCTTGGGCTATTTCACAAGGTTTACGCCTGCGGGATGCTGGCAGGGATAGTCTTGTTTACAACAAAGGTCAGCGAATTTTTATCCGCCATGAACCGAATCCATGCCCCGAAAAAATTTGTCATCACATTTGCGGTCATGCTGCGCTATATTCCAACCGTCCAGGAGGACTGGCATTTTATCAAGGACGCCATGCGTATGCGGGACGTATCGCCCTCCCTGGGCGGATTCCTTTCCCATCCGGGAATGACAGTAGAGTGTATCTATGTTCCGCTGATGATGATGGCCTCCAAGGCAGCGGACGAGCTTTCTATCGCTTCTGTTACCCGCGGGATCGAGAATCCCAATCCCCGGACCTGTCTTGTCCAGATAAAATGCGGGATTGCAGATTGGACGGCGATGTTATTTGCGGTTGCTTTCTTTATTTTTGAATTATGTAAGCGGGGAGGTGTGATCGGGTGATTGAGTTTAAAAATGTATCATTTTCTTATGAGGGACAGGAGCATGACAGTCTGCATGGAATCAGCCTGAAAATTGCAGACGGGGAATGTGTCTTGTTCTGTGGCCGCAGCGGGTGCGGAAAAACAACGGTCACAAGGCTGGTAAATGGCTTGATCCCACAATTTTACCAGGGAGAACTTCAGGGGCGCGTGCTAGTGGACGAACAGGAAATCAGTGACCTGCCCATGTATCAGATCGCTGCAAAGGTGGGGTCTGTGTTTCAAAATCCCCGGACACAGTTTTTCAATGTGGATACGGACAGTGAGATTGCCTTTGGAATTGAAAATGAGGCCAGGCCGGTAAGGGAACTGGAGGAACGGGTAGAACAGACAACAAAAGATTTGCATATTGAAAAGCTACGAAACCGAAATATTTTTGAACTGTCGGGCGGAGAAAAACAGAAAATCGCGTTTGCGTCGGTCTATGCAATGAACCCGGAAATCTATCTGCTGGACGAACCATCCTCAAATCTAGACATGGCTTCCATACAGGAATTGAAAGAACATCTGCGGCTGATAAAGAGCCAGGGCAAAACCATTTTGATTGCGGAACACAGGCTCTATTATCTGATGGAGCTGGCAGACCGCATTGTTTATCTGGAAGATGGGGAAATAGCAAGGATTTTTACGTCAGAGGAATTTCTCCGGCTGACGGAAACCGAACGGGAACACATGGGGCTGCGGGCAGTTGACCTGACAAGGGTTCTTCCTCCAGCCATCCATCCTACGGTTCTTCCTCCTACATTAGCAATCCGTGATATTACGCTGCGTTATAAAAAGAGGACGGTTCTACACCAAATTGCTCTTTCTGTCGCAAGGGGAGAAGTCATTGGGGTTGTCGGTCATAATGGAGCCGGAAAAACCACGTTTTCCCGCGCTCTGTGCGGGCTTCATAAAGACTGTGAAGGTGAGTTCCTTTGGAATGGTCAGCCGCTAGAACACAAGTTGAGGCTGAAACGCTCTTATATGGTGATGCAGGATGTGAACTATGAATTGTTTGCAGAAAGTGTGGAGGCAGAATGTTCCTTCGGAATTCGAAACCCGGATCAGGATTTAGTAGAAACAACCATGGCGGAACTGGGGCTTACAACCTACCGGGAACGCCATCCCAACACGCTTTCCGGTGGACAGAAGCAGCGGGTGGCTGTGGCAGTCAGCATGATCTGTGGAAAAGATTTGCTGGTGTTCGACGAGCCCACCAGCGGACTGGACTTTGACAGCATGGCGCAGGTGGCGGGATTGATCAAACGGTTATCCGAACAGGGAAAAATCATTTTTATTGTCACCCATGATTTTGAATTTGTCTGCCGTACCTGCTCACGTGTCTTGCATTTTGATGAAGGGGAAATGCCGGATGACATCCCTGTTGTGATGGATTTCCTCCCAAAGATCCGGGAACTGTTCTCTGTTTCAGGGGGAAAGGAGATGTGAAGTGATGAAACAGAAAAAGAAAAACAGGATTGCATTGCTACTTCAATGGGCCGGTGAGCAGAAAATCTGGCTGCTACTGGCAATTCTGCTAGCTATGGCAAGCGGCCTATGCATCATTGTACCGTATATCGGGATTTACCGTGTGATGGATGCCGTTTTCCAGCATAACTGCACAAACGAGTTTGTCGTCCAGACGATTATGATGATTGCCGTTTCTGTGGTCCTGCGTTTTGTTTTATTTGGGTGTTCCGGTGTGGCTGCCCATAAAGGTGCTTACGGCGCTTTGTTCAAGGTGCGCTGCATTGTAGCGGAGCATCTGGCAAAAGTTCCTCTTGGTACGATGAATGAGAGGCGGATCGGGGATATCAAAACAGTACTGAATGAAGACATTGAAAAATTAGAGTTGTTCCTGGCTCATAACCTTCCAGACCTTGTGTGCTATATGGTAGGGCCGGTAGCGATTTTTATCTATTTGATGACAGTAAATATCCCATTGGCACTGGTTTCCCTGGTGCCGTTGATTCTGGCTGTTGTGGTAATGGGGGTTATGTTCCGAAATACAGATGACCTGATGGACCGGGCGAACCGATCCATTACAACGCTCAATTCTGTGATGATCGAATATATCAGCGGCATGAAGCTGATTAAAGCGTACAACATGGGGAGCAAGTCGTTCCAGAAATTTTCAGGTGCAATTCAGGAAGAGAATGCCATGTGGAATGAAACATCCCGGAGAATGGGACCTCCTTACGCAACCTTTGTGGTTCTGATCGAATGTGGGATGCTGCTAATGGTTCCCCTGGGCGGAATGTTCTTCCTGAAGGGCTCCCTGGCGGCCAGCGCTTTTTTGCTGTTCGTCTATGTCGGCTCCATGTATCTGACAGAGATCCGGCCTTTGCAGGAATTGGGGACAAACTTTGCGAATGTCCTGGGTGCCATTACCAAAACAAAAGAAATATTGGATGTTCCTGTTTATGAAGGCGGAAAGGACTTCCCGAAAAACCATGAGATTGAACTTAAAAATGTACGTTTTTCCTATGATGGAAAAACGGATGTATTGCAGGGAGTCAACCTCACAATCAAAGATGGGGAACGCATGGCACTTGTGGGACAGTCCGGTGCGGGCAAGAGTACCGTGATCGAACTGATCTCCCGGTTTTATGATGTGCAGGAGGGGGAGGTGCTGATCGGCGGGGTCAACGTGAATGAACTGAACTACGATACCATCCTGAAGAATATTGCCATTGTATTCCAAAAGACATTTCTTACCCGTGACAGTGTCCTGGAAAATATCCGTATGGGCTCGGACGCCAGTCTGGAGAAAGTACGAGCTGCCGCCAGGGAGGCGCAGATTGATGACTTCATCATGTCACTGCCAGATGGTTATGACACAAAGGTAGGCAGTTTCGGCTCCCGTTTCTCTGGTGGAGAAAAACAGCGGATCGCCATTGCAAGGGCAATCCTGAAAAATGCCCCCATTCTGATCCTGGACGAAGCGACAAGCGCTTCTGACCCGGAAAATCAGATGGAAATTGATAAGGCCATCCAGAACCTCTGTAAAGGCAGGACGGTCATTGTGGTAGCACACAGGCTGAGCGCCCTGAAAATGTGCGACCGTGTGGCTGTGGTAGAGAACCATACAATTACCAATGTCGGCACCCATGAGGAAGTACGGAAAGAGAACGCTTACTATCAAAAAGCATGGGAGGACTACGAAACAGCGAGGGGAATTACTTATCAACTGGAAGGAGGCGGGCAGAATGAATCCGAATAACGTATGGAAGAAGAACCGGGAGTTTTATATTGGTGTTGCCGGGACTGTTCTGGAAGGATTGCTCTCTGGAAGCCTGTTTATGCTGCTGTATTCCGTCATGCGGTTTTTATGGGACGGTCAGTTTGATATGAACCGTGTGCTGGTACTGACAGCTGTTATCGCTGTCATCTTCCTGTTCCGCATTTTGATATACAGCTATGGCTATACCAAAGCACAGATCGGCGGTGCCAGAGTCAGTAAAAATATCCGCCTGTTTATGGGCGACCATCTCAAACGTATCCCGATCTCCCGGTTTACGAGGGGGCAGACTGGCGATTATATCAATACAATTACCAGTGATGTAAATAATTATGAAAAAATTCTGACGCATAAGATTGGGGACATTGCAAAGAATTTTGCCTTGTCGCTGATGCTGATCGTTTTTGTGATGACGATTTACTTTCCTGCCGGATTGATTCTACTGACTGCTGACTTGCTTTTGTTTCCAGGATTATGGCTTTCCTTCCGGCAGGTAGCGAAATATGGAAAAGAGAAGAACGATATTTGTGCGGAGAATGTCAGCAGCATTGTGGAGTATGTATCCGGTATCCAGACTTTCCGGGCCTATGGCGTTGGCGGTCTGAAAAACAAAACGGTGATCCATGCCATGCAGGAGTTTAGCAGGATCAGCTTTGTGTATGAAGCAAAGGTTCTCCCGATTGGTGCGGGATTTGGTATTTTGAGCTGGCTGTCCTGTCCGGTTGTGATCTGGACGGCCTATGGCCCCTGGGCAGCTGGAACTTTAGATACCGTGTCCTATCTTTTGATTTGTATGCTGCCTTTGTTCTGTGCAAAGCTGGCAAATTCCATTTTTGTAGACCTCACCAGCTATAAGAATCTGATGATCTCGAAAAATAAAATCATGGCTGTGATGAAGGAACCGGAAGAAACCGGCAGCATGGAGTCGTTACAGGCAGCCTCCCATGAGATTGTATTTGACCATGTGGACTTTTCTTATGTTCCCGGGGAACCGGTGTTAAAACAGGCTTCCTTTACTGTGCCGGATCAGAAGCTGACCGCCATTGTGGGGGATTCCGGCTCCGGCAAGTCTACCATCCTGAACCTGATTGCAAAATACTATGAAGTATCTGGCGGCACGATTTCCATAGGGGGCAGACCGATCAATCATGTAGCTGCGGAACGGGTATTAGACCAGATTTCTATGGTGGATCAGGATGTGTTCCTGTTTGATGATACGGTGCGGGAGAATATCCGCTATGCCCGCCCGGATGCTACGGACGCAGAAATTGAAGCGGCCTGCCGGGAGGCAAACTGTGACGGCTTTATCCGCAAGATGGAGAAAGGTTATGATATGCCGATTGGGGAAAATGGTAATCTCCTGTCTGGCGGTGAACGTCAGCGCCTTTCCATAGCACGCGCCATTTTGAAAAACAGCCCAATCCTGCTGCTTGATGAGGCAACGGCCTCCCTGGACATTGAGAACGAGCTGGCAGTAAAGCAGGCGATTGCAAATCTGCTGAAAGAGAAAAAAACAGTGGTAATGGTTGCACATACCCTGTCCATCGTAAAAAATGCAGATCAGATTTTGGTGGTTTCCGATGGCCGGATTACCGAAGCTGGTACACACAAAGAATTGTTAAAAAAGAACGGGAAGTATGCAGCTATGTGGGATGCTGAACAAAAAAATGTATCTTAAAGCTATGTGTGTGCGGGAATAAGAATTTAATTTGTTGTTCAATATAAATGCAGAATAGAGATATGTGGAAAAGAATTTAGTGTAAATTGACGGCGCAATTGATTCTAAAGTGTAATTAGCAAAAGAATAGGGTTCTTGTTAAATTAAATGTAACAGAATGAAACATTATCAGTGTTTTTTGCGCCGTCACAGCGATGGAGGAAGAGTTTTAATTATGAAGATTTCCTTTATTGTTATAGGTGTTTTTGGATTTTTAGTATTTATTAGTTTTGTAATAGCGTGCGTGGGAATAGAAATTCAATTTGGAAAAAGAATTGAACAAAAAGGACCAAAGATGGTAATCCCAGATTGGATTCATCAAAAAGAAGTTGAATTTGTGTCTGGTAAAAATAAGCTTAAAGGCTATATCTTTTGGAATGCTAAAGATAATAAATTATCTGAAAAAATAATAGTATTAGTTCATGGATATGGAGTAACATATAAAGATTATGAAATAGAAATAGAAGAATTCGTAAAAAGAAAGTATTCAGTTTTTGCTTATGACATGACTGGCTGTGGTATGAGCCAGGGAAAGAAAATAGGCGGATTTTCACAATTTTTGCTAGATGCTCAAAGTGCAATAAAATATGTAGAGAGTATGAATCTCAATATGGAAATTGAGTTGGTTGGTCATAGTACAGGCGCATATGCGGTGGCTGCGCTGCTAAATTTTGATAATTTAGGTGTAAGTAAGTCGATTATTATATCTGGATTTAATCATCCCAGTTCATATGTCAGTTCATGCTTACAAAAGACAATAAAAGGACTATCTTATTTGGTTCAAGTGTGGATATACATAATGGGAATTGTAAAATATGGGGAAATAGCAAAATACACGGGGGTGGACGGAATTAACCATTTTCAAGGTGAGATTCTTGTTATGCAAAATGAAAGAGATGATATGGTAACGTTAAAGCAGTCATTGTATTCGAATAGAAGCAAAATAATCAATAGAAAAGTACTGTTCTGGTTGAAAAATGATGCAGGGCATTATCCGACAAGAAAAAAAATTAATGGAAAAGAAATTGCTGAAGATGCTACATTTGAGGTTATTAAAAATTTCTTGGAATGAGTTGAATTTCTAGCGGCTACAGTACTGCAGGCGTAGTCACCATATTTAATTATACTGAAATTATATATGTCTTTTTGACTATCTTTTTATATCTTCCTAAATGTCCGCAAAGCCTTATTTTATCGGCTCTACGGGCATTTTGCTTTTGTGGTAAACCTCGCATATCTAGGTCTATCTTCTTATATTTTCCCTGTCAATCGTGGTTAAAATCGTGGTAAATACTTCTATGCGATTAGACGCTGAACCTCTGATTTTGCGGTATCTATGGACGCATGAGCGTACCAGTTCATTGTGATACTGATGTTTGAATGTCCCATGATATACTGTAAATCTTTTGGGTTCATGTTCTTGTTTGCCAATCTTGTGCAGAATGTATGGCGTAGCGTATGCGGTGTGATATGTGGCAAGGGATTGTCCTTGTGGTGCTTGTTGTATTTCTTTACCATACGGATAAATAAGGCGTTGTAGTCAATCGCAACTTTGGGCTTGCCTTTATGATTGACAAACAGAAAATTGCTCCGTCCGTCTATCACAAATGGTTCTGCCTTTGGGCGTTTCTTCATAACCCGTTGAAATGCCTGTATCGTTTCTCTGCTTAATGGCACTTGCCTTATTTCGCTTTTTGTTTTAGGCGTTTCAATATAATAGCCCTGTTCCTTGCTCTTTAGTAACTGGTGGTCGATAATCACAACTTCATTCTTAAAATCAATATCGGCTACTGTCAGTCCGCACAGTTCCGAGATACGAAGTCCTGTCTTTAACAGTATCAGCACATCATCATAATGCTTGTGATACACATTGTCCGTCTTAATAAATGACAATAATGCTTGTTCCTGTTCCTCTGTCAATGCGACTTTCTCTTTGGTATCATTTTCTTGTTGACACCATTTATATTAAGTGATATATTTGTCTTATAAAGATACAAAAACATCACATTGAAAAGAGGGATGATTATGACAAAAAAACAAATGAAACAAGTTATCTTTATGGGAGTAGGGTGTGTAATATTACTGATTGCAGGGATAATTTACTCTTTATTATTTAACGACGCACGCTGGGTTAAAAACATGGATATGTCTAATTATGTATTTTCCATAAAGGATATACCAATGTTGATAGTCGGTGCTTTGATAGCTATTTATGTCTTATATGTAACAGTTATCTTCTTTAAAAACGCCTTTTCTAAAAATTTTAAAGACAAAAACTATTCAAGAACAGTATCTTCATATTGGGGACTGTGTGGAATATTTGGATTTCTAGGTTTTAGCGGTTTTTGGACTTATTTTGAATATGGGAAAATATATCCTTTTGTATTCTTTATATTTTTTGGCTTTTTCGGCTTTTTCTTTGAAGGAAAACTTTCTCACACTTTAGAAGATGAACTTTTTTTAGAAAATAAAAGAAAAGCAGAAACAAACGCCTATAAAGTAGGATTTAAACTTCTCTTTATAGTCATTTGGCTTATGGCAATAGGAATGTTTTCTCGTAATGTGGAATGGTGTGCAATTTTTATGCTCATTTCTGTTTCACTTATCTATGCTTTAGTCATTTTTCTTAGCAACTATTTATTATACCGCTACGAAAAAGGAGAATAAGTCATGGTAGAAGATTTCATGTGCAACTTAAAGGTATATCGTGTAGCACAAGGTTTAACACAAGAACAACTGGCAGAAAAAGTCGGGGTTCGTAGAGAAACAATTATGAGGTTGGAAAAAGCACAATACAATCCATCTCTAAAACTGGCGATTGATATTTCACGGGTTCTCAATGCACCGATAGAAGATATTTTCATTTTTAAATGAGATAGTGGTAGTAAATTCGGTTCTATGTGATATTGGGAACAATAGAATATTAAGTTTTACATCAATATAAGAGTAATGCAACTATAATGTTAATTTGTATTGCTTGGAGGAACAATACCTGATGAAGATGATAATGATGTCATCGCAGAACAACTTGCAAAAATCAGTGAACAGATGGCAATTAAGAATAGGCGTAGCAAAAAAATTTGGAAAATTGCTGGGGTTATATTCCTAGTAATTGTGCTATTGAATATCCTCTTGATAATATTTAATATGTCAGTATCTAAAAACGTTTCAACAGATAGTAGCACCACTTTCATAGAAATAGGTGAAGATGATGTGATTGATGTAGAATAATTTCCAACATACAATCCCAGTTTGACAACTTTATATCCATACACACAAAGCAGTTAGTCTTAGGATTGACTGCTTTTTAACAAAAGACACCACTCAGGTGTAAAGGGTGTCTTTTTAGTGCTATTTTATTGTCATATCAAGGCTCATTCAATTGTGGTAAATTCGTGGTAAATTAAATAATTTTCTATACTTCAAAGTGCTTGAAAGTATAGTGTTTATGCGGATAATCGCAAATTAGATATAAAATTTTAAATAAATTTTTAGTAATATAAATTAAGATGGATAGAATAAATAAGAACATTATTCATAGCTAGAAATTGGATTAACTAGTACATGGTTGCATTAATAATTAAGTAATATCAAACTGTCAAAGGCACACCTTTATAAGTCCACTTAAAAGGCTTTGCCATAACGTTATATTGCTCTACAAAGTGCAGGATACCCGCTTTTAGTTCCTCTATAGAGCGATAGCTTTTTCTTTTAAGAAGACGTCGGTTTATAATGCCAAACCAGATTTCCTCTGAGTTCATCCAGTGAATGAAACTATCTGATATCAAGCCCTGCCATCCACTGATCTTTCATGGTGCGGAACCAGCGCTCAATTTTTGCCTTCTGTGTCGGGGAGTATGGCTGATCATAATGGATGACAGAACCGATCCGGGCTGCAAGCAGTTCCATCTGCTTGTTTTTATAGCTTCTGCCATTATCAAAGTTAAAAAGTTGTGGGCGGCCGTATTTTGCAACGGCAGACTTAATGACCGACATAAGATTTACAAAGTTACCGTGAAAAAAGACATCAATGCCGACAATGAAGCGGCTGGCATCATCAATCAGCGTAATGATATATACCTGGTGTTTCTTACCATCGTCAGTTTTTAAATAAGGTCCCACACTGGAATCTCCGCACCAGATTCATTGACGTGAGGTCTTTCATAACGGCGCATATCAGGGTTTGTGGATGTTTTAAACTGGACTGCCAGCTGGTTGATATACTGGTTGGTTAATGGTAGATGCCGATACTTCCCCATTTTTAATGCTGCCATTGTCCTGAAGCTGGGAAGATTTAGAAGACAATAATTGAGTTGTCAGTGCAATCTTATTTATCTCTTGTGACAGAAACAGGTTTCCGTTTTGCCGGAAGTAAGTCTGAATTGATTTCAGGAGCATCGAGCAGTGCAGTGAAATTCTGCTGAATGATCTCTAGGGTTTTCTGCTTTTTCTGCAATTCCTGTTTTTCCCGGACAGTAGCATCCTGTTCAGATTCAAGATTTTCAATCCGCTTCTGGATTTTATTAGAGCTTGGGATTTTGGTGATACCGAGATCCTGAAGCTCTTTTTTTAGTGAATCGTGGAGCTGGTATTCTGCCTGATGTTTGGTGCGGTATGCTTTTGGATTTTTAGCAGATTTACAATCTTCAATTACTTTACGACAAAGCCGGTAAGAATTGCAGTGTTTCTGAATGACTTTCTGCGTGCTCAGCTCACTGTTGATTTGTGCTATTCTTTGGTCGGCAACTTTCACAGAAGCTTCAATGTCAGATACATGCTGCCTGAAATCGTCATAATTCAGCAAGTTATTTTCGGAAAGATAGTTGAAGGTGCGGGCTGCCTCTTTTAGATTATTGAGCTTTGCCCATCGTTCAAATCCCTCTCGATTTCCAGTTGTGACATAAGTGGAGATATTGATATACAAGCGAGCTTCTCTGGACAGATGTCTTGGAGTTTTTACTTTGCTACGATTTTTAGCCAGACGGATGCGAACATTTTCTTCGGAATAATAGCTTCCGAGAGATTTCATATAAGTGAAGTTCTTCTGCTCCGGTGCACGGAAGGACAGGTGCTTTCCCTGCCGGACTTCATATCCGGCTAACTGCATCTTTTGCAGAAATTCCTCATAGTTGATGGAAGTCCAGATTGATTTATCAACTGCGACACGTAGCTTGGCTTTCCAACTGGTGCCACGATGATATTCCATGTTCTCTTTATAGCTTTTACCTTTTTCTCCGGTTGGCATGCTGGTGGCAAGTCCATTTTCATGGCAGATACGATTACTGATTCTGCAGAGTTTATGGTAGCTCCGCTTATTGGAAACATACTTGTGATGATCAACAAAGCTTGCAGCGTTGAAGATGATATGATTGTGAATATGATTTTTGTCAACGTGTGTGCTGATCACGTACTCATATTTTCCTTTCAGCACTTCGTCAGCAAATTGTTGACCTAAGCGATGGGCATTTTCGGCATCAACTTCTCCAGGTTTAAATGATTGGATCAGATGAAATGCCAGGTTATCGCCTTTATCCATTCCATTCTTTTTTGCCATTTCTCTTGTCATAGAAAATTCAAGATCTGCAGTTTCCGGGGAACAGCCAAAACTGGAAACTAACAGTTTTTCATCTGTCTTATCTGGATTTGTAATATAGTCCAGAGCTTTCTTGTCAGTTACCTTAATGGGAAAGATTTTAAGATACGCCATAATTCTTTCACCATCTCTTTCAATTCTTGCATTTCTTCTGGATATAGATCCCCGGTGGTATTTACCTTTTTTGCAATCTGGTTGATATTTACACCAATCTTGTGCATTTCCTCATACTGTTTCTTCAGTGGGGTGGTATCGGTGTTGACGATGTAACCGTCGATTGCCATCTTACGCAGATAAGCTCCCATGTTTTTGGTTTTTGATTCTATCATCTTCCTGCGTATAAGCTTCCTTTCTTCTTCGGTGACATAAAAATGGATTTCTTTGTTTCTCTTTCTTTCAGCCATTGGTGGGTTCTCCTTTCTGAGAGGACAGTAGTATCGTTGCTTTCAACGTTTTTCAATTTAGGGCAGGGTACCCTAAATTGGGATTTCCCGGAAGTGTATCCTCACTTCCTGTCCTTGCTGTTTTACCCCTCTATTAGTTAAAGTCAGGAGAACCGGGAAAATGCAAAAGAATTTGGCAGGTAGCACGGGAAGTGAAAATATGGTATGATTATGGGCAGGATATCAGGAGAATCAGGAGTTGAATAGATTGTGAAGAAAGAAGAAATTTTTGAATATGTGAAGAAACAGTATGGTACGATGCCGGAGTATTTATGGGCACAATCACCAGATAATGTTGTGTTGCGACATAAGAATGGAAAATGGTATGCTGTGGTCATGAGCGTTGAAAAATGCAAACTAGGATTAGAAGGAAATGAATTTGTCGATATTATGGATGTAAAATGTGATCCGGAAATGACAAGTATGATTATTCAGACCTTTGGATTTTTGCCAGGATACCATATGAACAAACAGCACTGGATCACAATTTTACTGGATGGTTCAGTAAGTGAAGCAAAGACATTAGATTTTTTGGATATGAGCTATGATATGATTGATGGGAATAGAGGAAAGGAAGAATGATGAGAAAGGTAATCGTATATTCATCTGTGCATCATGGAAACACAGAGAAATTAGTAAAGAGCATTGCAGAAGAGTGTCAGGTTGATTTGATTGATGCTGTAAAACAGCCAGATGCAGATCTGAGCAGTTATGATACGATTGGGTTTGCATCAGGAATCTATTTTTCAAAATTTCATCAGTCGATATTGGGATTTGCAGAGAAGAATCTACCGGACGACAAAGGGGTATTTCTGATCTGTACTTATGGTGGAAGTGCGAATTATAAATCCATAGAGCAGATCTTGGGCAAGAAGCATTCTACAGCAATCGGAAAATTCGGATGCAAGGTCTATGACACATTTGGCCCATTTAAACTGGTGGGTGGTATAGCAAAAGGACATCCAGATGGAAAAGATATAAAAAATGCAGTTGAGTTTGTAAAAGGACTCTAAATAGTTTAGCGAAAAAGAAAAACCGGGGAACAGTCCTCGGTTTTCTGATATTTGCGGTTCAGTCTTCAATTTGAAAAATCTCTTCTACTGGCATTTTCAGATAATGTGCCAGACGGATTGCAATTTCGAGAGAGGCATTTCGCTCACCACGCTCAATGCGTCCGATGGTATCACTGCAAGAACCGACAGCTTTTGCAAGATCTGCCTGAACGAGATTTCGTTCTTCACGGATATCTTTAAGTGTGTTGTTAATTGCCATTTTATCACTTCCTTTATTATTTTCAGCAAGAGCAGGCTAGAAGTCTGCAGTTGATCTTTAATGAAAACCAGGGATTTCTGCTCCTTTGCATTTTCCGATTACTTTCCCAAAGATTTTAAAAGAATCAGATTCATAAATCTGGATTGGATGATACTTTTCATTCAATGAAACCAGATAAACTCCATCCGGACCGTCATGTAGCTCTTTGATATAGGTATTGCCATTGAGATAGAAGATACCGATTTCACCGTTGGAGATACTGTCTTGTTTATGAACCCATGCAACATCTCCGGTATGATACATTGGTTCCATACTGTCACCAGATATACGGATTCCAAAATCCGTCTTTTCAGGTGCGAGATGACCGACATTGTAACTTTCTTTTACACTGTCTTCAATATAATTTCCAGTACCGGCAGAAGCTGGCTCTACTGCAATCGGCTGATAATTTTCAAATGGAATGATATCGGCTCTATGCGGAAGATACTTTCTGGACGCCCGCAGAAGATTGGCAAATTCAATAATCTTAGCTTTGCCGTCTTCATTCAAATTTTCCATGACATGATCAAATGGATTTTCACCTAAAAATTCTTCGTATATATCTTCAATATCTAAAATCTGACAAACTGTCAGGATTGTGTGTAAGGAGGGTTCTCTTGTTAGATTCTCCCATTTGGAGACTGCTTTCGTAGTAACTTCAATTCCTTCCTGAGCAAGTAAGTCCACCAGATCCGCCTGGGAGTAGCCTTTCCTTTTTCTGTTTTCTACTAATACTTCTCCGAAAGCACGCATATGTTCGCCTCATTTCTTTTTGATTTTTCTATATGCATTATAACCCGAATAAAATCAAAAATCAAGAAAAATCTCCGAAAAGGAGATAATACGACCAAGATGTCGCTTGACTATCTCCAATACGGAGATATATACTAAGCATACAGAAATTGATAAGACAATAAACCAAACAGAGAGAAGGTGGTGGAGTTAATGGGAGACAGGACAATTCTTCATAGCGACATGAATTCATTTTATGCAAGTGTGGAAATGCTGCATCACCCGGAATTTGCCGGAATGCCTCTTGCAGTTGGCGGTGATCCGGAAGCCAGACATGGAATTGTGCTGACAGCAAATTATATTGCAAAGCGAAAAGGTGTAAAGACCGGAATGGCATTATGGCAGGCAAAACAGATTTGTCCGGAAATCATTTTTGTGCCACCACGGATGGACTTGTATTTGAGATTTTCACAGATGGCAAGAGAAATCTATTCGGAGTATACGGACAAGATCGAGCCATATGGGATTGATGAAGCCTGGCTGGATGTATCAGACAGTAGAAATCTGAAAGGAAGCGGAATAACGATTGCAAGAGAAATCAACCATCGGATTAAATACGAACTGGGTGTAACGGTAAGTATTGGAATTTCCTGGAATAAGATTTATGCGAAACTTGGTTCAGATTACAAAAAGCCAGATGCGATTACAGAGTTTAACCGGGAGAATTATAAAAGTATGATTTGGCAGCTTCCTGCATCGGATCTGCTTTATGTTGGAAGACAGACTCGGAAGAAACTTCAGAAGCTGGGGATTCGAACCATTGGGGAACTTGCAGAAAGTGATGAAGCAATGTTAGAAAGCCATTTTGGAAAGATGGGAATTGTGTTATGGTCATTTGCAAATGGCTGGGACGATGATCCAGTTTGCAAAGATGGGTATACAGCTCCGGTGAAGTCAATTGGTAATAGTACCACAACTCCAAGAGATTTAGAAGATGATCTGGATGTCTGGATCATTCAGATGGCACTGGCAGAAAGCGTTGCAGCAAGATTAAGAAAACATGGTTTTAAATGCAAAACGATAGAAATTACGGTCCGAGACAATGGCTTGTTTCGTTTTTCGAGGCAGAAACAATTACATCATCCAACAAATATAACAGATGAGATTGTTACAGCAGCATTTCAATTGTTTAAGGATTATTATAAATGGGAGCATCCAATCAGAAGCCTTGGTATTCGAGCAGTAGATCTTGTGTTGGATGATATTCCCGTCCAGTTGGAACTTTTTGGTAATCAAGAGAAACAGGAAAAATTGGAAAAGATGGATCGCACTGTAGATGAGATCAGACGACGGTTTGGTTATTTCAGTATACAGAGAGCAGTTATGTATCAGGATAAAGTCTTATCCCACTTGGACGCTGGTACACATACAGTTCATCCACACAGTTATTTTCATGGATAATGGGAGGGATAGATTTGAAACAGACATTAACCAGAAAACAGGAAGAAAGCTATCAGTGCATTTTGAATTATACGAAGGAGCATGGATATCCGCCGACAGTTCGGGAATTTGGAAAACTGATCGGAGTAAGATCAACGTCATCTGCTTTTTCCAGAATTAAGCAGTTGGAACAAAACGGATATATCCGAAGGATTCCGGCATCGCCAAGAGCAATAGAGATCTTATAGTGAGGTGTCGGTATGAATAAAGTGTATGTAGATGTAGTGGCAGAGTTTCGGAAAGACGGAAAACTGGTTCCTATATTTTTCACCTGGGAAGATGGAAGAAAATATAACATTGACAGAATTTTGAAAATTGAGCGATGTGCCAGCAGAAAGGCAGGCGGTGTAGGAATGATGTATACCTGTATGATACAGGGACAGGAAAGCCATTTGTTTTATGAAGTGGATAAATGGTTTATGGAGAGAAAAACAGCATAAGGAGAGATTGGTATAGACGATATTATTTGGATTATTAACCGGCAGGGATAGTCACTTTCCCTTTATATTCCTGTAGGTTTTACATAAGAAGATGGATTCCGGTCAGCAAAGGCAGCTCCCACAATGCCTTTTGGATATCCGCTTCTGCAAGTTGTAGTAAGTAATTGCTTCCCATCAAAATCATGGGGAAAGCGAACTGGTCTGAAAGACCGCCAGTTAGTGTGATGATGATAAGGAGATTTTGAAACTGATGACAGACAGAGATTATGCAATTAAATCAATGAAAGAGATTACCTTCCAGATGGCAAGCCATGCACAGGATTATCTGGAAGTAACGATGGAGAGACATTATACAGATATCAAGGAACTGATGACAAGCTATCAGAAATTGATTTTGGAAAATCAGATTGTGTTAGAAGAATTGGATATGGAGTGCCAGGAGAAAATCAATGAAGATATGGCATATGCGTTGAGTTATCTGAGCATTTATAACAATCAGCTGAATGTGCCAAAGATGCACCGGGAAATGAATAACCTGATGATTATTTACGGCTTGTCAGATATGATCTATCGTGGAATGACACTGGTAAAGTTCTATGCACCGAATGGTGTGATGCTCAGTGAGATTCTTCATTCCTGCTTTTGCAGTCATTATAATAAGACAGATGTGGAAGTACAGCAGGAGTTAGGCGTAGGCAGGACTTCTTTTTATAAAATGAAGAAGCAGGCACTTGGATATTTAGGATTTTATTTTTATGAGATAGTGGTACCGCAGGCAAAAGATAAAAGATTTAAACCATCACTGGGCGTTGAGGAAGAGTAGGTGAATAATATGAGATACGAAGATTCGATGAAGGGTGTAGCTGATCAGATAATCAAAGAACAGCAGCGAGCCAGTAAAATTAAAAACAATCCAGAAGAATTCCATTGGCATGACGAATATGCAACGTTGAATTTCTTTCGGTTTATCTGTAAAAATATCGGTAACTTGGGAAATGGAGAAATTGAAAAAATGGTCACACGCTTAAAGCACATAGATCAGAAAGCAGTGGAAAACCATGTGAATGGTGCTGTCTGGGCATTTGATTATGATAAGATGTTCTGTGTACTGATGGAAAATGAAATTTGCCGAAAGGTGTGTGAAAAGAATAAATATAATAGTTGGACGAAGCTGATTGGACAGTATTGTGTTTCAATGGCTTAAAGATGAAGAAAGTGCTGCTGGAGAAAAATACTCTCCAGCAACTTCGTTTTTGATGAATAAAGGTCAGTTTTTTGTTTAACTATTCTCACTATTATTTGATTCAGTGATTTTTTTCTTCTTTGGAGAAACCAGTTTGTGACCGGAATAAATGGACATGCCCATACAAAGCAATGAAGAATAGGCAAAATATTTATGTGCAGTCATAGATTTTCTGATTCCAGAATAAATGCATCCCAACATACAGAAAAGTGCTCCGAGGGACCAGTATTTATGCGATTTCATGATTTGATACCTCCTTTGATTTAACTGATTCTATCATAACGCTTTTTTACGAATATGCAAAGAAAATCTTGAAATATAGTTCTATAGAATTAGAACTTGGTTTTGCGATTCTGTATATTTAAGATATTCACAAGTATACTAAATTCAGAACGATTATTCGTTCTGGAGGAGGTGTTACGATGGATTTGAAAGCAGTAGGACAGCGAATCAAATCAGCACGAGAAGCAAAAAATCTCACGCAAGAGGAACTGGCTGCATTAGTAAATTTAAGTCCGACGCATGTGAGTGTAATAGAGAGAGGCTTGAAAGTTACAAAATTGGATACCTTTGTTGCAATTGCAAATGCATTAGATGTTTCTGCAGATACTCTTTTGATTGATGTTGTGGCACATTCAGTTACAGGTGTTACCAATGAGCTGGCAGAGAAAATAGAAAAACTTCCGATCAAAGAGCAGAAAAAAATTATCAAAGTAATCCATACATTATTGGAAGAATAATATGACAAAACTGGGAAGAGCAAGTAGCTCTTCTTTTTTTGCCCCTTTATCCAGATTTAAGTTGAAAAGTGTCTTTTCATGACGATAGAAATATGCTAAATTAGTTCCATAGAACAAGATGTAATTCTTTTTATATTGGAGGAAAATGAATGAGAGAGAAAACTATTTATGAGAAGATTGCAGAAAAGTACAACACAACACCAGAAGAAGTACGCAGAGAAATGCAGATAGCCATAGATGCAGGCTTTGATAATCCTGATCCAGCTGTGCAGGAAAAATGGAAGAAAATGACACTTAAAGGAGACAGACCCACACCGGAAGAAGTAATCAATTACGCAGTAAAACAATTAAAAGGAAATTAATGAAAATATGAAGAAAAAGATAATTGCAGTGATAACAGGAGCAGTGATCTTGATAATTGCTGCAGGAAGTATTTATGGGAAAACTGAATCCGGTCATAAGAGAGGTGAACCGGATGTAGTAGGAACATTTTCCATAAATCGGGATGAAAATTTAACTGTGGTCGCTAATCGGGAAAATATTGAGGATAGGGAAGCGTTTGCAAGAGAACTTTTGCAGATGTACAAGGATGATTCTTTTCATTCGACAAAATTCTCTACAGACAGGGGATATGCGACGAGCATTGATATGAACATCTATTTATGGAAAGAGGATATTGAAGACGGGGAATCGGTAATGACAGCCGAATACAGACCTGTAGAATATGGAAAGGACTATGATGTTGTCAATAATCCTGATAAATTCCAACTATATATAGATGGAAAAGAAGTAGAAGAATAACACGGTGAACTTTTTACATTGAAATATGTACGATTCTAATAATGACATGAACTTATGGGAACGTATTGCGGATACTTTGTGAACTTTATCCTGATACAATGATTATGCTGATGAAAGAGGGCATAGATAACTGGATACAAGAAAGAGACGAAAGCCTCAGTAGTTAAGAAAAAACTACTGGGGCTTTTTTTTGTGCCTGAATTTTTCAGCCAATAACTGCGGGTATGTCCCGGCAGGATAAAGGCGGAGCAGGCATGATCCTAAACAGAGGTCCGCCTTCTGGATTTGAAACGAGCAACAAGATTTCAAATTCAGGAGGAACGGATATGTATATTGAACACCCATATTTTTATGACGGAAAGTACTACGCAAATATTGATGGAGAAATGATCGAGATTACAAGAGAAGTTGCGTATGCGATGAACAATTTTTACAGAAGTAGCAAGGCAAAAAAAGTTGAGATTAAGAACGAACTGGGGGAAGTCGTGGATAAGATGCTGCGGGAGGTACCTTACAGTGGACAGTCCATTGATGGGGAAGGATTCATGATTGAAGATTTCCCGGATCTGAATTGTGACGTGGAGCACAGTGTACTGACGAAAATGGAACAGCAGGATATTCATAAAGTGATCGATCAGCTGAATACCGAGGAACGCATGATTATTTACGGCATTTTCTTTGAAAACAAGACACAGACACAGATGGCAGAGATTATGGGGATTTCCAGACAGGTATTAGCTTACAAGCTGAAAACGATCCTTAATAAAATGCGTGAAATGTATATGAAAAAAATTTTTTAAAAAATTTCGGAAATTTTTTTGCATCTGCCGAAGTCATTTGACTTTAGTAATTAGAGGAGCTTTAAGGACTCCCTAAAATGCACCATGATAACTGAATATCCAATAATAACTGACGTGACATTTCATACAGTGAGCACGAGGAAGATGCCGCTATAGGATTATAAGACGTAAGAAACTATTTAGAGTCAATAATGCTGCGAAAAAGCACCGACCAAAGCCAGTCGGCAGGCTGGTGATGCGATGACATGTGTGAGATGCGATACACTTGCAGACCCTGAGAAGTCTGTAACTGGTAAACCTATGAACTGCCAGAGCCTGGAAACGAGAGTTTTTGGGTTGTGGTCCGGAGTATAGCATCCGGGCAGGTTATTATTCCCTTCCTGCAGATGCAGGAGTAACGATTCGGGGTATCGAGGATAAATAGAATCGAGCGAGCACTGTTTAATAATCAAATTGGCTATAGAGGTTATGCGGCAGAGCTTTCCATCTTGGAAAGGAACTCTGCCGTATTCCTGTGGAGCCAATATAGCGCTATGAATGCTTTACAAATTAAAAAGATTGGAGAGATGACAAGTGACGATTCGAAGAGGAGATATCTTATGGGCGGATCTCGGTATGTTCCCGACAACTTCGGTTCAGGGTGGAGTAAGACCGGTGATCGTAGTAAGTAACAACAAAGCCAATACATACAGTTCAGTCATTACAGTAGTTCCGCTGACATCAAGAATATATAAGAAGCGGTATTTACCAACACATGTATTTATCAGTAAATACGATATGACAGGGATCCGAAAAGGAAGCCTGGCATTGGCTGAACAGGTTATGAGCATTTCTACAAAATGCATTATTGAGAAATGCGGAAGAGTAAATAAGTGGAGTTTGGATCGGGTACTGAAAGCAGTACGGATTCAAATGGGAATGAACGAAAGCGAGCAATGATATTCCTGCTTTCGACAATTCAACAGAAAACGACGTCATAAAATGTAGATAACACAAAAGAATGACAATACAGGACGAGCGGTTCTGGTGATTTTTTAGAGACGATTGAATATGATTTATAAAGGGAGGGATTGCGATGGCATTAAAAATTGTAAGAAGATATGATGCAAATGGTAATGTGATCGAAGATAAAGATTTAGAAAGATTCAAATTGGATTCCCCGGTAGTTCGTCAGATCTTATATCAGATGAATAAAGAGATGGGAGCAGTTGATAATATTAAAGTCGATGCAGCTGAAAGAAGAAATTTCATATAACATACTTAGACAAATAAAATAAGTTGAAATTTTTCTGGAAGGATGGTATAGTATACGTGAGAGGAGGAAAGAGCGAGGTGAGAAACATAAGAATTGGAAAGAATACCTCAAATAATAAAAAAACAGGATTGTATATCAGAGTTTCTACAAATTTTCAGTTTGAAGAAGGATATTCAGTAGGTGCTCAGACAGAGAAGCTTGAAAAGTATTGTAATTATCAGGAGATTGATAATTATGATCTGTATATTGACGGTGGCTATTCAGGAAGCAATCTGAATCGACCGGAGATGAAACGTCTTATTAAAGAAATTCAAGAGGGCAAAGTGGAATCAGTTGTAGTTGTTAAACTTGATCGTTTGTCCAGAAGTCAGAAAGATACGATTTATCTTCTGGAAGACGTGTTTGAAGCAAATGATGTTGGATTTATTTCTTTAAATGAGAACTTTGATACAACAACACCATATGGAAAAGCAATGGTAGGTATCTTATCTGTATTTGCTCAGTATGAACGTGAAAATATTCGTGAACGTACACAGATGGGAATTACAGAGAGAATCAAAACCGGAAAATGGAGAGGGACGAAACCACCATTTGGTTATGACTATAATAACGGTGATGACGTTCTTGTGCCAAATAAAGATGCAGAAACAGTCAGAAAGATTTTTGAATTATATAAGGAAGGCTATTCTACGTATGCACTGGCAAAGATGTTCGATTTAAAAGGAGACAAACAAGTGTCCGATATGTTATCCAGAGTGACATACATTGGAAAGCTCAAATATAATAAGGAAATCGTTGATGGTCTTCACGAGCCGATAGTTGATAAAAAACTGTTTGATGAAGTTCAGGAATTGCGAAAAACAAGAACGAGAGCAACTTCTCATAAATCACAGTATTTACTTACTGGGTTAATATATTGTGGATTATGTGGGGCAAAGATGCGTTATCAAAAATGGAGCGGTGGAAGAGTGATGATTTACTGTTACTCATTAGACCATAGTAAACCACACCTGGTTAAGAATCCAAATTGCCAGAACGGAAAATTGGATGCAGCTGAAGTTGAAGAAGTTGTTGTCAGTGATATGCTGAAATTATCAAAGGAATATGAGGTAATCGAAGAAAAATCAGAACAGCAAAATCAAAAAGGATTTGAAGCTATGAACCAGAGAAAATCAGTTCTTGAAGGTAAGCTGAAATCCCTGTATAATTTATATGCATCCGATACCAATAATAGTGTCCTGCTGGAGACGATTGGTGAGATCAATAAAGAATTGGAAAATCTGAATACACAGATAGAACAGTACACATTAAAGAACACCAGAGCAAAAGATATGACAGCAAGAGCTAAAGCATTCAAAAGTGTTGCTGACAGCTGGGAGTTCATGTCTTTCAATGAAAGACAGAAGACTGTACGTGAATATATCAAAAAGATCAAAATATCGAATGATTATGTTGAAATTGAGTATAATGATCTTTTGACACTACAGTAAATTACATTTCTATAGTTAATACATCGCAAGGGGATATATCTTCTTGCGTGTAAAATTTCATATATCTTATTCAAGATAATTACCCTATTGGATAAAGGAAATTTCAAAATTTCCACTATAATACATTATCCCGATGATCACAGGAGAAATAAAGCGTTTCCTGCGTGATGACGGGATGTTGAAGGTCAGCCGTTCCTTAAAAGAGATTGCATATAAAGCATATCAGGCAAAGGAGGCGCTCACGGAAAAGCTTGGAAGAGAACCGCTGCTGGAAGAAATTGCGGAAGAAACGGGTGTGGAAAAAGAGGAGCTGGTGATGGCGATGGAGGCAGCAGGAGAAGTGGAATCGCTTCACAGACCGGTCGGTATGAAAGATGGAAATGAAGTAATGCTGCTGGAAAAGATTGCAGATACAGGCGGTGCAGAAGAAAAGATCCTGGATCATCTTCTGCTTACAGAGCTGATAAAAGAATTAAAAAAAGACGAGAGAAAGCTTCTGTATCTGCGCTATTTTGCAGATAAGACGCAGACAGAAATCGGCGAAGAGCTTGGAATTTCACAGGTGCAGGTATCGCGGATGGAGAAAAAGATCCTGAAAACCATGCGGGAACACGCAAAAGAATAAAAGGATGTATGTTTTCTGGAAAAACAGGGATACTATTTCCTATCTGAAACAGATCACAAAGGAGGCGGATGCGATTGGAAAGAAGAAAAAAATATATCTGGGGCTGTGTTCTTTGTGCCCTGCTGACAGCTGTTCTGATCGGAATGATCTACTATTATAATGATGTCCGGGGGACAGACCAGGTAAGTGAAGGAACGCTGATCTGGCAGGCGTTACCGGTAAAAGAAAGGACGGATACAGATGTCTTCGGGAAATGAAATACTTTATATCAAAGGGGAAAAGAATACCGAGGTGAAAGAACCAAATGTGACATTGGGAGATATCCTGACAATGGAATGCAGCAATTCTTCCATCATGAACAGGATTAAACCACTGCGGATCCTGAAAATCCCGAAAAAAGAACAGCACAGATATGTGGTGTCTGTTCTGAAAATCATAGAATGTATCCATCGGGAAATTCCCGGACTACAGATTCAGAACGAAGGAGAAAGTGACCTGATCATTACCTATGAAGGGGAGAAAAAACGAAATGCTATCTGGCAGGGAATTAAAGTGGTTGTAGTTGCGGGAATCACATTTATCGGAGCAGCATTTTCCATCATGGCATTTAACAATGATGTGTCGGTGACAAAGATGTTTTCCCGGATTTATCTGCTTCTTACCGGAGAAGAATCGAATGGATTTACCCTGATAGAGCTGACTTACTGCATCGGGCTGATCGTAGGGATCCTGATTTTCTTCAATCATTTAGGAAGAAAGAAATTTACAGCAGATCCGACGCCGATGGAAGTGGAAATGCGTTTGTATGAAAATGATATTCAGGAAACTTTGATCGAAGCTTATGCGAGAAAGGAAAAAGAAGTCGATGTGGATTAGGCAGATTCTGGTGGCGGTGGTTGGTCTTGCATCCGGATTTGCAGTCGCGGCAGGACTGTTTTCATTTATTATCGGACTTGGCGTAGTGTCAGATTTTGCAGACCGGACACATACCGGGAAGCATGTCATGCTGTATGAAAACTGCATTATGGCAGGTGGGATCCTTGGAAATATTTTCTGGGTATACGGGCTCGCAATGCCTGGCGGCAAATGGATCGTTCCGGTGTTTGGACTTTTTTCCGGAATTTTTGTTGGTTGCTGGTCAATGGCACTTGCGGAAATCCTGAATATTTTTCCAATCTTTATCCGGAGGATCAAAATCCTGAAATGTGTGCCATGGCTGATTTTTGGGATGGCGCTTGGGAAAAGCCTTGGAGCACTTCTGTTTTTCTATAAAAGATGGTAACTGGAGGAGAAAATGAAGCAACAAGAGAAAGAAAAAGAGTATGAAACATATGTAAAAGAGAAAACACCGGTCAGGAAGCCCGGACCTGCGATGGCAAAAGCATTCGTGACCGGCGGGATCATCTGTACGATTGGACAGACGATCTTAAATGCGTGCGAAAAGGCGGGAATGTCAAAGGATATTTCTGCAAGCTGGTGTTCACTGATCCTGATCCTGGCAAGTGTGGTGCTGACCGGATTTGGAATCTATCCGAAGATCGCGAACTGGGGAGGAGCGGGAGCACTGGTGCCGATCACCGGATTTGCCAATTCCGTTGCGGCGCCGGCAATTGAATACAAAAAAGAGGGGCAGGTTTTCGGAATTGGCTGCAAGATATTTACGATCGCAGGACCTGTGATCCTGTACGGAGTTTTCACCAGCTGGGTTCTGGGACTGCTCTACTGGATTGGGACGCTGATCGGAATTGTGTGAGCAAGGAGGGATGGACATGAATGCGATGAAAGGGACACAGAGTATTGCATTTTCGGAAAGTCCGTATCTGGTAAGCGCCGGATCGGTTGCCGGAAAAAAAGAAGGAGAAGGACCACTTGGAAAATATTTTGATATTGCATCGGAGGATGACCTTTTTGGAGAGAAAACCTGGGAGCTTGCAGAAGGAACAATGCAGAAGCTTGCGTGTAAGCTGGCATTGAAAAATGCGGGAGTACAGCCGGAGGAGGTACGCTATCTCTTTGGCGGTGATCTTTTAAGACAGGGAATTGCTACATCGATGGGGGCAGAAGAACTTCAGATCCCGGTGTTTGGTCTTTTCGGCGCATGTTCCACATCCGGAGAGGCACTTGCCCTTGCTGCAATGACTGTGGCGGCAGGCTATGGAGATCTGGTGCTTGCTGCAACATCGAGTCATTTTGGAAGTGCAGAAAAAGAATTTCGTTTTCCACTTGGCTATGCGAATCAGAGACCACTTTCTTCTACCTGGACAGTGACAGGAAGCGGAGCCTTTCTGGTAGGAAAAAAGAAAAGCCGGGTGCGGATCAGTGGAGTGACGATTGGGAAAATTGTGGATTATGGGCTGAAGGATTCACAGAATATGGGAGCGTGTATGGCACCGGCAGCGTGTGATACGATTTTGCAGAATCTTATGGATTTTGGAAGGGGTGAAAAGGATTACGACCGGATCATTACCGGAGACCTGGGCTATGTGGGACAATCGATTTTATTTGATCTGCTTCGTAAGAAAGGGCTGGATATCAAAGAAAATCATATGGACTGCGGAATGACGATCTTCGATCAGCAGACACAGCATACCAATTCCGGTGGAAGCGGCTGCGGCTGCGCGGCGATCACTCTTGCAGCATATATTATGCCACAGCTGATATCGGGGGAGTGGAAAAGGATCCTTTTTGTACCAACGGGGGCGCTGATGTCGACGGTCAGCTTCAATGAAGGAGAAAGCGTTCCGGGAATTGCACATGGAATTGTGCTGGAACATTGTTAAAGGAGGAAAGAAAATGGACTATATCAATGCATTCTGGGTAGGAGGACTCATCTGTGCACTGGCGCAGATCCTGCTTGACCGGACGAAAATGATGCCGGGAAGAGTCATGGTAAGCCTGGTGGTACTTGGCTGTATTCTTGGTTTTGTACAGATATTTAAACCACTGCAGGAGTATGCGGGGGCGGGCGTGAGCGTGCCACTGCTCGGTTTTGGAAATACTTTATGGAACGGGGTAAAAGAGGCAGTCGACAAGGAAGGATTTATCGGAATTTTTCTTGGAGGATTCAAGGCAAGTGCGGCAGGAATCAGCGGCGCATTGATTTTTGGGTACATTGCATCATGGATATTTGAACCAAAGATGAAGGGGTAATGGGAATAATTTTCGTCAGAACTACGAAAGAAAATTTATTGTACAGGGAGAAAAATGATGTTAAGATGAAATCGTGGCTGTGTAAATGGCCTGTAAAATAAGAATCAAAGTGAAAAAGAAAAAGTACATAAGAGGAGATAACACGACTATGAAGTACACAAGTATCATTATTCCGTTTGTCGGAGGCCTTGGTATGTTCATTTATGGAATGCAGATCATGGCACAGGGGCTGGAGAATGCTGCCGGCAACCGGATGAAGTCATTGCTTGAAGCACTTACAAAGAATAAGTTCTTCGGCGTATTGCTTGGAGCGTTCATTACCGCAGTGATCCAGAGCTCATCTGCGACGACCGTCATGGTAGTCGGTTTTGTAAATGCCGGTATCATGAACCTTCAGCAGGCGATGGGAGTTATCATGGGTGCGAACATCGGTACAACAGTTACCGGATGGCTGGTATCCAGTGTGGAATGGGCCAAATTTTTAAGTCCGTCCAATCTGGCACCGGTTGCGATCATGATCGGTGTGATCATTATGCTGACCGGAAAGAGGCGTTCGACAAAAGATATCGCAAGTATTGTGGTTGGTTTCGGACTTTTATTTGTCGGGATTTCATCCATGTCCTCAGCGGTGGAACCACTGAAAGATAATGCAGCATTCTGCAATATTTTCGTATCACTGGGACACAATCCGTTGCTTGGAATTGTGGCGGGTGCAGCAGTTACGGCGATCATCCAGAGCTCATCTGCATCGGTCGGAATCCTGCAGAGCCTTGCAGCAGCAGGTCTTGTACCGTTTGGCGCAGCAATCTATATTATCATGGGACAGAATATCGGTACCTGCGTAACTGCAATCCTGTCCAGTGTGGGTGCAAAGAAAAATGCGAAAACCGCAGCGCTGATGCATCTGATCTTTAATATCATCGGAACGATCATTTTCAGTATTATTGCGATCGCATATCTGAGTATTGTGAATCCGGCATGGGCGCAGGGAAATATCACCCAGACACAGATCAGTATGGTGCATACGGTATTCAATATTGTGACAACCGTTCTGCTGTTCCCGGTTTCTGACTGGATCATCAAGCTTGCCAAGAAGATCGGACATGTGGAAGAAGAGGTACAGGATGAAAGTGTAGTCCTTCTGGATGACCGTATGCTGGAAACCCCTGGTATCGCGATTCAGTCAACCGTTTCCGAGCTTGTCCGAATGGGACATGTGGTTGCGGATTCTCTGGAGGTTGCAAGAAAAGTTATGTTCGAACGAAAAGAAGAACAGATTGCGTTCCTGAAGGAAGAAGAAAGCAAGGTAGACCGGTTAAGTGCCGGTATCACATCCTATGCGATCAAGCTGTCGACTCTGCAGATCAATGAACGTGAGCATGAAGAGGTGGCGCATATGCTCCAGATCGTGTCGGATATGGAACGTATCAGTGATTACTGCGAAAACATTTCTGAGTTCGCGGAATCACTGCTGGAAAAGCAGGTGGATTTCTCTGAGGTTGGAGTGGAACATCTGAACAAGATGCTGGATGTCTGCATTGCAAGTTATCTGTATGCGTTGGAAGCCTTTGAGTCCAATGACCGCGAAAGTGCGTTAAAGACCATCGAGAAAGAAACAGAGGCAGACGGGCTGGAGATTTCCCTCCGCGCAAAGCATATCAAGCGTCTTACCAACCAGCAGTGTAACACAGAAGCCGGAGTGGTATTCCTTGATTCTCTGGTATGCCTGGAAAGAATTTCCGACCATGCCAGAAATATTGCGGAAGAAGTGCTGGCGGAATAGAAGATAGGAAAATGCAAAAGTGCATGTGGCCTGACGGCTGCATGCACTTTTTTCGAATCGTTAAGAAATGGGAGTAATGCCGTATTAACTTGTTGTTTTTCTACGAATAAGTACAGGGGTAATTTGTTTATGAATGGGTTTGGCAAGTGGTACAGGTTTTCGCTTTTTACGTTCTTCCATTTGCTGTACAAGCAGTTCCATGGAGGTTTTGGCAATCAGATCGATTTGCTGTCCAACGGTTGTGATTGGAAGGATAGCTTCACTTGCAATCGGAGAATTGTCAAACCCTACCAATTCGTATGTGTCAGGGAAATAACCATATTTTTGAAAAATAAGATTAAGAAACATATTGGCATAGGTATCATTTGCAAGAAAGATGCCTTTCTTTTTATCAGCATATTTTTCGTCGATGTCCGTAAAAATACGATGCATTTGTGCAAAAATATCCTGATAAGAATCTCCGGCTACATTCAGATTCAGTTCATAAGGAACGTTATGTTCCTGACAGGTTTCTTTAAATGCTAGAATTCGTTTATATGCCGGTACAAAATCGGGAACATTGACATTGATATGAACCAGGATATCACATTTATCGCGGATCAGGAGATTTGTTGCCTGTAGTGCACCCATATAGTTGTCGGTTGTTACACTACAGATATACTTAGCTTCTCTTTCGATGGCAATGACTGGTATCTGATAAGATGCCAGCTTCTCAGAAGAAAGTGTATGACTCAATACAATAAGTCCTTCAATCTGATATGCCATAAGTTCATCAATATACTGTTCTTCTTCTTCCGGACCACGATCGCTGACAAAAACAAGAAACTTATAATGATAGTCTGAATAACTGGAAAGTAACTGCGTAAGCATCTCAGAATAATAGTGCAGATAGAGATTTGGTACAATAATACCGACAAATTCACTTTTTCCATTTGCTAAAACTTTTGCCAGTTTATTCTTTTTATATCCCAAAGCATCAAGTGCCTGTGATATTTTTTCCTGATTCTCAAGTGTCAGAGAATCAGGGTGATTAAAATATCTGGAAATTGTTGTTTTTGAAAAATTGGTATATTCGGCAATGTCAGCAAATGTAACTTGTTTCTTGGCCATAAGATCAATAGACTCCTTTAAAAATTCTTATTCATAGTATAGCAACTAAAAGTCGAAAAGGCAACTATAAAATAACCAGTTATGTAACCGGTAACTTTTGCGAACAAAAGCATTGACAGAGAGATTATTATATGGTACTATTCAGTTATAAAGTAACCGGTTACTTTACCGGTTATACAGCGAGAAGGACAAAGGGAATGGAGGAATAGTTGCATGAAAAGGATGCAGAAACAAACCAGGGCAATGGGAAAACGAACGATGGCAAGTAAGCTGGCTTATGTAAAGAAAAATTGGCAGTTATATGTGTTTTTCCTGATGCCGGCACTTATATTAACCATTATATTCAAGTATCTTCCAATGGGGGGACTGCTGATTGCGTTTGAAGATTATAACGTTATCAAGGGCGTATTTGGAAGTACATGGGTAGGACTTGAGTATTTTAAGCGGTTTTTATCTTCACCGGATTTTATGAATTACCTGCTTAATACATTGAAACTGAGCATTTATGGATTACTTTGGGGATTTCCGGTTCCGATCATCTTAGCTCTTTTACTTAACCAGATCCGCAAACAGGGGATCAAAAAGAAGATCCAGCTTTTGATCTATGCTCCAAACTTTGTGTCTGTTATTGTACTTTGCGGAATGGTTCGTATGTTTTTGTCACCGGTTGGACCTATGAATAAACTTTTGGGAATCAGCACGAACTGGATGACGATGCCTGCTGCATTTCGAACAATCTATATTGCAAGTGGAATCTGGCAGGGAGCCGGGTGGGCTTCGATCATGTATACTGCAGCACTATCGAATGCGAGCAAAGAACTGGAAGAAGCAGCACGTATGGATGGAGCAAATCTGCTGCAGCAGATCTGGTATGTAGAACTTCCGGCGATCAAAGACATTATTGTGATCCAGTTTATCTTACAGGCAGGAAATATTATGAGTATTGGTTTTGAAAAAGCATATGCGCTGCAGACAGATATGAACTTACCGGCATCTGAAATATTATCGACTTATGTATACCGGATCGGACTATTAAACGGAGATTATGGATATTCGACAGCAGTTGGACTGTTCAACTCTGTAATCAATGTGATTTTACTTATTTTTGTAAACTGGGTAGTAAAGAAGCTGAATGATGGTGAAGGATTATAGGAGGAACGTGAAATGAATGGAACAAAGAAAATCAAATATTCACGAACAGATCAAATCATTTTGGGAATTGCATATGTGTTCCTTGGGGTATTTGTTCTTTCAATTTTAATTCCGCTGATCTATGTAGTTCTGGCATCCTTTATGGATCCGACCGTATTAAATAACCAGGGATTAAGTTTTCATATAAAAGACTGGACGTTAGATGCATACCGGCGTGTGCTGGAAAATGATATGATCTGGCGGGGCTTTTTGAATTCTTTTTTGTATTCAATTGCATTTACCGCGATCTCCGTCTTTGTAACTTTACTTGCAGCGTATCCGATGTCAAAAAAGGAATTTGTAGGAAGAAAATTCTTTAATATAATCTTTCTGATCACAATGTTTTTTGGTGGCGGAATGATTCCGACTTTTATTTTGATCAATCAGCTGCACATGGTAAATACGATTTGGGCAATTTTAATCCCTGGTGCATTTAATGTCTGGAATATGATTCTTGCAAGAACCTATTACCAGTCTATTCCGAAAGAATTGCGTGAAGCATCCGCAATTGACGGAGCAACGGAAATCCAACATTTTTTCAAGGTTATGCTTCCGGTATGCAAACCGATTATCGCAGTACTGGCACTGTGGTCATTTGTTGGAATGTGGAACAGCTACTTTGATGCGATGATATATTTAAATGATGCAAACCTGCAGCCACTGCAGCTGGTTCTCAGATCGATCCTCGTTCAGAATACACCTCAGCCGGGAATGATCGCAGATATCCAGAGTACAGCAGAGATGGCAAAAGTAGCAGAACAGCTGAAATATGCAACTATCGTTGTGTCAAGTTTACCATTGCTGGTAATGTATCCATTCTTCCAGAAATACTTCGATAAAGGAATTATGGTTGGTTCTGTGAAGGGATAGTCAGAAAGGAAATATGCAGATATGTGGAAAAAAAATAGAAAAAGAGTGTTGGCATTAGGTTTGACATTTTCGATTATAATTGGGATGGCAGGATGTGGAAAAGAAGAGCAGATGAAGGCGGAAACCAATCCGGATACTCCGGTATCAGAGGTTCAGTTTCCACTGAAAGAAAAAGCTGAATTATCATTCATTACAAATGCTCCTGCAACATCAACGCAGAATCCGAATGAGCGTATCATTTTTAAGAGACTTGAAAAAGAGACAAACGTACATATCGATTGGACTTGTTTTGTGGCGGATCAGTTCTCGGATAAGAAGAACCTTGCGCTGGCTCAGTTCGGAAATCTTCCGGATGGGCTGTTTAATGCAGGAATGAGTGATTATGATCTGCTTCGTTATGCAAAGCAGGGAATCATTATCCCGCTTGAAAATCTGATCGATAAATATATGCCGAATCTGCAGGCTGTATTTGAAAAATATCCGGAGTACCGTACGATGTGTACCGCACCGGATGGTCACATTTATTCATTCCCGTGGATCGAGCAGCTTGGAGCTGGAAAGGAAGCAATTCAGGCGATTGGAGATATTCCATATATCAATAAGAAATGGCTTGATTATCTGGGATTGGAAGTACCAACTACAACAGATGAACTGGAACAGGTACTGATCGCATTCCGTGACCATGCAGATGATCTGAAGAAAGAATTCCAGATTGATGGTGATGTGATTCCGATGTCATTTATTATCAATAATGGAGATCAGGATCCGGCAATCCTGATCAATGGATTTGGGGAAGGATATGGAGACACAGGAGATCATTTTTCTGTAACGGATGATGGAGAGGTTATCTATACAACCGTTCAGGAGGGCTATAAAGAAGGCATTGAGTGGCTGCATAAACTGGTAACAGAGGATCTGGTGGATCCGGAAGCATTTACACAGGAATGGTCTACCTACGTGGCAAAAGGAAAAAATCACAGATATGGTCTCTGTTTTACCTGGGACATTGCCAATATTGATAATAATACGGATTATGTAATGCTTCCGGCACTGACAGGGCCGACCGGAGTGACAAACATTACGAGACAGAATAACAGTGAGACCAGTGGATTTGACCGGGGACGATGTGTATTGACGACCAGCTGCAAAGACACAGCACTTGCAGCTGCCTGGATCGATCAGATGTATGCACCGCTGCAGTCACCGCAGAACAACTGGGGAAGCTATGGAGAGAAAGATTCTTTTAATATTTTTGAGATGTCTACGAATGAAAACGGAGAAAAGATGTTGAAACATCTTGATCTTGGAGAGCAGTCACCGGTAGAAGTCCGTGAAGCACAGTCGGTTAATGGACCGCTTGCGGTACTCAATGAGTATTATGGTGTATATGTGACACAGCCGGAGGATGCAAAATGGCGTCTGGACAATATGCATGAAACTTATCTGAAAGATATGAACAGCAAATATGTATATCCAAATGTATTCATGAGTATCGAAGATACCAATAAAGTGTCACAGTATGATACCGACATCAAAAAATATGCAGAGCAGAAGAAAGCCGACTGGATCTTAAATGGTGGAATCGAAAAAGAGTGGGATTCTTACCTTGATAAAATGGAAAAGTACGGACTTTCCGATTATCTGGCTATTAAACAGAAATATTTCGACCAGTACCAGAAATCGCTTTCAGAAGAGAATAAGTAGTAGGAGAAAATGCATGAGTGAGATGTTAGAAAAAGCAAGAAATTATGAGACAGAAAAACAAGTGTATGTAAAGAAAACGACCAAACCACTGTTCCATGTTACGGCACCGACCGGATGGATCAATGATCCGAATGGTTTTTCCGTATATGATGGGAAAATACATTTGTTCTATCAGTACAATCCATATCAGAGAGAGTGGGGACCAATGCATTGGGGACATAGTGTGACTGATGATATGGTCCGCTGGGAGCAGCTTCCGGCAGCGATTGCACCGGATCAGGAATATGATAAGGCAGGATGTTTTTCCGGAAGTGCGATCGAAGCAGATGGAAAGCATGTACTTGTATATACCGGAGTTACCAGAGTAAAGCAGGCAGATGGAAGTGAGCAGGAACGGCAGAATCAGTGTATTGCATTTGGTGATGGAAAAGATTACGTAAAGTATGAAAAGAATCCGGTTGTGACAGGTGAGATGCTTCCGGAAGGATGCAGCCGGATTGATTTCCGTGACCCGAAGATCTGGAAAGAAAACGATACCTATTATCTGATCGTTGGAAATAAGAATGATAATCAGGTTGGGCAAGTTGTGCTTTGTTCGAGCAAAAATCTGACAGACTGGAAATTTGAGACAATTCTGGCATCAAATGAAAATGGTGATATAGGAACGATGTGGGAATGCCCGGATTTCTTTGCTTTAAAAGACAAACATGTGCTGATCTGTTCGCCACAGGATATGAAGGCGCGGAAATATGAGTTTCACAATGGACATAATTCGGTGTATTTTTTGGGAGACTACGATGCAAACAGATGCAGATTCAGCAAAGAACAGCCGCATACACTTGATTATGGTATGGATTTCTATGCTCCACAGACAACAGAACTTCCGGATGGCAGACGGATCATGATCGCATGGATGAAATCATGGGATGCCTGTGTGATACCGAATTCGCAGGACTGGCAGGGAATGATGACATTTCCGAGAGAATTGGAGATAAAAGAAAACCGTATCTGGCAGAATCCGGTGAAAGAACTGGAAAATTATTATCAGAATCCATGTTGCTATGAACACACAGAAATCGAAGGCGAGACAGTGCTTGCAGGAGTAGAGGGACGCACAATTGATCTTACGGTGACACTGGAAGATGGAGAAAATACAATCTTTTCTATCAAACTGGCAGCAGATAGTGAGTATGAAACGAGTTATACCTATAATAAGGAAACCAGACTTCTGGAAATCGACCGTACATACTGCGGTGTTACAAAAGATGTGGTATGTGTACGAAAATTCAGAATTGAGGATCCGGCAGGGCTTAAAAAGATGCGTTTTATCCTGGATTATCATTCGATCGAACTTTTTATCAATGATGGACAGCAGACGGCGACCACTGCAATCTGTACGCCTCTGAATGCGAAAGATATTTATTTTTTCAGCGATAAGAAAATGACAATGAGTGTTGAAAAGCATGATATTATAATGTAAAAAGCAGGAGAATAAGAAATGGACGTAGTAGCTTTAGGGGAATTGCTGATTGACTTTACAGAAAATGGTATTAGTAGCCAGGGAAACCCATTGTTTGAGGCAAATCCGGGAGGGGCACCATGCAATGTTCTGGCAATGTTAACGAAGTTGGGACACAAAACGGCTTTTATTGGAAAAGTAGGAAATGATTTTTTTGGAAAGCAATTGGAAGATGCAATTAAAGAAATTGGAATCAATGTGACCGGTCTGAGAAAAGATGATAAAGTACATACGACATTGGCATTGGTTCATACTTATCCGGATGGTGACAGAGATTTCTCTTTTTATCGAAATCCGGGAGCGGATATGATGCTGACAGAAGAGGAAATTCCAGAGGAATTAATTCTTGAGACACGGATTTTTCATTTTGGAACCCTGTCTATGACACATGAGAAAGTACGCAGAGCGACAAAAAAAGCAGTTGCAATTGCAAAACAGGCTGGTGCGATCATTTCATTTGATCCTAATATACGTGAGCCACTGTGGAATTCAATGTATGAGGCAAGAGAGCAGGTATTGTATGGTCTGGGACAGTGTCATATCCTGAAAATTTCAGATAATGAAATTCAGTGGCTGACAGGAAAAAATGACTATACAGAGGCTGTAAAATGGATTAGGGAGAAATATGATATCCCGCTTATCCTGGTATCTATGGGAAAAGAAGGCAGTAGAGCTTATTATCAGGACAGGATGGTTGAAAAAGCGCCTTTTATAAACGAAAATACAATAGAAACAACTGGTGCCGGAGATACATTTTGTGCATGTGTTTTGCATTACATATGTAAACATGGACTAGAAAATCTGACTGAGAAAAATTTAAAGGAAATGCTGACTTATGCAAATGCTGCCGCATCAATTATCACAACACGTAAGGGAGCATTGCGGGTGATGCCACGACCGGAAGAAATTGAGGCATTGATTGCAGGACATCACTAAATGTGGAGAGAAAGGGGCTGTGAAAAAAGAATAGTCCCCTAAAAAATGGAAACGTAACGATTACAGATTTAATGCGATTGTTGAATTATGTAAGTGGAAAAAGCGCAACTTTATAATTTTAAACAACTTTAAAGAACTGTATACAGAAATCCTATAGCAGAGAGTTCCCCTCTCTGCTATAATCATATCAGAAAATAAAAAGTACGAACCAAAATCTATCGGGGAGGTTATCACACATGCAGACACCTATTTTACAGGAAAGTAACTACAAAGAAGAAATGCAGACCATCGTAGAACCGTATCTTGTATCTATCGGAACGGAATTCTATCTGGAAAGACATGCAGGGCAGAAGATCCACTGTATGCATTATGTTCCGGAGAACCCACATGCGGTTGTGATGTTGTCACATGGATTTATTGAAAACGCGGAAAAATATAAGGAGATCGCCTATTATTTTGCAAAAGAAGGTTTTAGCGTATATCTTCCGGAGCACTGCGGACATGGCTTCAGCTATCGTCTGACAGAAGATGAATCCCTGGTGCATCTGGACAGCTTTGAACGTTATGTAGAGGACTTTATCTTTGTAACCAAGAAGGCAAAAGAGGACAATCCGGGGATGAAGATTTATCTGTACGGACATTCTATGGGAGGCGGAATTGCGGCAGCAGTTGCGGCAAGAGTACCGGAAATGTTTGAGAAGGTAATTCTGTCGTCACCGATGATCCGCCCACTGACCGGAGGGGTGCCGTGGCATGTGGCAAAGGCGATCGCAAAGACATCCTGCAAGGTGGGAAGGAACAAAAAATATGTAGTCGGTCAGAAGCCATACAAGGAGCCAGGAAAATTTGAAGAGAGCTGCTCCCTTTCCCGCCCGAGATTTGAGTATTATGAAGAAAAAAGGACGAAGGAAACCCATTATCATCTGAACGCACCGTCTTATGGATGGCTCGGAAATGCAATGCGTCTGAACCGGTATCTGGAAAAGACCGGATGGAAGAAGATCGAAGCACCTGTCATGCTCTTTTCGGCAGGCAAGGATAATCTGGTGTCGAATGCAGCGCAGGAACGTTTTGTGCGAAAACTAAACAAGAACAGACCGGAAAGTGCCGAGCTTGTGAAGTTCCCAGAGTCCAAACATGAGATATTCAATGCGGAAAATACGATTGCGGAAGAATATTGGAAGAAAGTGTTTGATTTTTTTGAATCATGATTTTTAAAGATTGTAAAGAAGCTGTAAATTGCTTATTGATAAATGCAAGAAAAGTGGTAAGATAAAATTTACAGAAAGGAATGAGACAAATGGGATTTTTTGATAATCTGAAAAGCAGCCTGGCAGAAACCGGTCAGGATTTATCACAGAAGGCAAAAGATACGACAGAGATTTTCCGCCTGACAAATTTAAATAAGACGAAAGAAAAAGAAATTGAAAAAGTCATTTATCAGATAGGCAGTACATATTATGCCAATTACAGGGACGAATGCATGGAAAAGATGCCGGAGCTTGCAGCACAGATCAAATCCCTGCAGGATGAGATCGCGGCCAACAAAGAGATGATTGAAAAATTATCGACAGAAGAGATCTGTCCGCAGTGTGGAAAGAAAGTGAACCCTGGAAGTAAATTCTGTATTTACTGTGGAGCGGCACTGGAAGCACCGGCAGAACAACCGGAGGAAAAGGCAGAAGTGAAAGTGTGCAAGGCCTGTGGAAAGCCACTGGAAGAGGGTGTTGTATTCTGTACAAACTGTGGAACAAAAATAGAAGACGATAAGACAACTGAGGAAAACTAGAAGGCAAAGCATCGAATGATGAAACGCAGGTCAGAATGTAAAAAAATGAAAGAGTATATGCAAAAAGCCGGATAGGAGTTGTTCTGTCCGGTTTTTTGTGTATACGATAAGCCGGATGCAGATTTGGGACTGCACATCAGCGAACTGTTAAGTTACAGGTAAAAGAACGACCGGATAATATACTGGAGGACAGGAACATGTATTGCACCAGATGTGGGAAAGAAATCAGGAGTGATCAGAAGTTCTGCGGAAACTGTGGAGCGAAGAATGTCAATTATCAAGAAAAAAATGATCTGAAAGAGATGATAGAAAAAGCTGCCGCCGGAGAAGAGAACGCTCTGGAGAAAATTTACAATCTGACTTATGTGCAAGGGTTTGCAATCGCACTTCAGATGGTGAAAAATGAGCAGGATGCAATGGATATCATGCAGGATGCCTATATTTCTGCATTCCGTAATCTGAAGAAGATTGAGGATCCAAAGCGGTTGAAAAGCTGGTTCAACTGCATTGTGGCAAACAAATGTAAAGACTGGCTGAAAAAGAAGAAGCCGCAGCTATTTTCTGATATACCGACAGGGGATGATGACCGGGAATTTGAAGATACAATTGCAGATGAGAATCTGACATTTTCACCGGAAGAGTCCGTGGATTATGCAGAGACAAAGCGATTGATGAAAGAAATTCTGGACGGTCTGCCAGAAGATCAGAAGCTGTGTGTGCTGATGTATTATTATGAGGAATTGTCGGTTGCAGACATTGCAGATGCACTTGGATGTTCGACCGGAACAGTAAAGAGCAGACTGAATTATGCCCGGAAAAAGATCAGAAATGATGTAGAAGAACTGGAAAGAAAAGGAACAAAATTATACAGCGTAGCGCCGCTTCCGTTTATACTCTGGATGCTCAGAGAGGGCGAGCAGACGATATCGGTGCCTGGTTCATTTGGGAAAGAACTGGTGAGACAGGGTGCCGGCATCGTAAAAAGCGGAAGTGCACCCACAAGCGGAAATACCGGTTCGGGTAAAAGTGGAATCAGGAAGACAGATCCGGTAAAGAACGGGCAGGCAGCCGGACGAAAGATTGTAAAGAGTGCGGCAGGAAAAGCAGCCGGGAAAATCATCGGTACAAAGGCTGTTGCCGGAGTTGTAGGAGCGGCAGTGATCGGAGGATGTGCTGTTGCAGGGTATAATATCCACCAGGCAAAAGAGCAGAAGGTTACCAAAGAAGAATGGCAGGCGGCTTACAAAGACTGGGTTGGAAAGTGGAGTGATGACACAAGGTTTGAACTCTTTGACATGAATGGAGATGATGTACCCGAGATCGTGCGGGTTGGATCCTGCATGGCGGATGGTGCGACCGTAGCGACCTGTACACCGGATGGAATCCGGGAAGAAGAGATCTACCGGATCGGGATGTGGTATATTCCGGGCGGCAATGTACTGGACAACAATGACGGAAATATGGGTGTTTTTTATGACCGCGTTTTTAAAATCAAAGATGGGGAATGGTTACAGATCGGCGATGGCGAATGTAGAATGGAAGATAATACGAATCCGGAGTATGATGAAAACGGAGACTATGTTTTCCAGTATAAATGGGATGGAAAAGAAGTCACAAATAAGAAATATGAAAAGAAATTAAAGAAATTGTTTGGAAACAGAAAGCCGGAAGCACTGGGCAATGAAGCTGTTTCATACCATGAGATCATCAACCAGATCAGTCATTATTAAAAAAATAAAAATTTTTTCTTGTTTTTAAAACCAAACTAGATTTTGACTCGTCTTAATAATATAAACGAGAAAAATATAGCATACAGAAAGGATGTAAAAGAGATATGAGGTGCAAAAATTGTGGAACTGAGAATCCAGATGGTTCAAGATTCTGTGCAACATGCGGAAAACCACTGGAACAGGAAGAACCTGCTAAAAATGTAGCAGAACAGAAAGAAGAGGCTGTCCAGAATGCAGAAGAGCAGAAAGAAGAGGTCGCCCAGAATACAGAAGAGACGCTAACAAGTACAGCAGAAACAAAATCACTCACACATAAAAAATCAAGAGGACTGAACAAGTTCCTGATCGGTCTGGCATGTGCGGTTATCGTTGTAGTGATCGCAGCAGGGCTTTTGATATCGCGTGCAAGAAGAACAATCGATTTGAACAAGTATGTCACCTTTGAAACAACAGGATATAACGGATATGGAAATGTATATCCGCAGATCGACTGGGAGAAGATTCAGAAAAAATATGATTCCAGACTGAAGTTTACAAAAGAATTTGAGGAACAGTATGGAAAAAATACAGATTCCATATCACCGGTAGCGGTACTGCAGTCCTATGTTAGTGTGGAAATGAAATCGGACAGCAATCTTTCCAACAAAGATAAAGTCAAATACAACTGGAATGTCAATAAAGATTATGCAAAATATGTGAAATGCAACCTGAAATATAAAAATAAAACCTATAAAGTCAAAGGGCTGGAAGAGGTTAAGACATTTGATGCATTCAAAGACCTGCAGGTATCATTTAACGGAATAAGCCCGGGAGGAGCCGTTTCATTTGATTATACAGGATCTGATCTTACATCTGCCGATTTTCAGACAGATGCATCAAATGGAACATTGGCAAACGGAGACAAGATTAAAGTATATCTGGATAAATCTATGGCAGACAGCTATGCCGCCAACATAGGAAAGCTGCCGGAAAAATGGGAAAAAGAATATACCGTAAAAGGACTGTGGTATTATATCACATCAGCCAGTGACATCGATGATGATACAATGCAGCAAATGAAGGACCGGGCGGAACAGGAATACAATGATCATGTGGAGAGCAGCTGGGTAGATTCCGAATCTCTGGAGAGCCTTACTTATATGGGAGATTATCTGCTGGAGCCTGTTGTGGGCAATGGAAATGAACTGTATCTTATTTATCATGTAAAAGTACGGGATCAGTACAGTAATGATGATGGATCTTATGACAAGGTGAATGATGTTTACTGGTATATGCATTATGGAACAATTCTTGCAGACGGGGAAGGAAATACAGATATTGATCTGTCTGACTATGGAACACCTGGAAATTTCTTTAAGATCAAGACTGATGCAAAGACAGATGGTATTTCCAGCATGGTATGGAAATATTATGGATACCCGACACTGGATGATCTGTACGCAGATGTTGTGGGCGATAATGCCGATTACTCTTTAGTGGAGGATGCGGTAGACAATACAAAATAGAAGCCTTTGGCGGAAAAGAAGGTGGACTATGAAATGGGACGAATGGTTGAAAAAGATCATTAAAGAGATAACGTCAGATTATACGATTTCAGAAGAAACCTCAAAAAGCTTTTTTGAAGAGCTGATGCAATTGTTGAAATAATACAGGAACCGGGTAGAAATGCAAATTTTTATCCGGTTTTTTAATTTGAGCTGGAAAAGTATGATATGATGAGAAAAAGTATGGGATTGATATCCAGAAGGAGAAAGGTGGAATAACAACAGATGGAATATTTAGTAGAATCAGCATTATTGACACATGGATTAAAATCGGTATCAAATGAAACAATAAAAAAAGAATGGCAAGATCCGGGAAAAAAGATCACCTGGATTGATCATGGGGAAATCAGGATCGGGGATATCGATGAGTTTCTTGAATTTAGAAGCCGGGCAGCCGCTTATCCAAGAATTGACTGTGATCTGCTGGAAAAGGCATTAGTGGAAAAGCAATCAGGCGCACTTACCGCTTCCGGGACAATGGCAGTCTGTGTGAAAATGGGAATTCCGGTTGCAATTACCTGTGGAATGGGTGGAATCGGGGACATCAAAGGAGAAGAACTCTGCCCGGATCTTCCGGCTCTTCAGCAGATTCCGGTGGTCCTGATCTCGGCGGGACCAAAAGATATGCTGGACCGGAAAGCAACGATCGATTGGCTGATATCGCACGGAGTGAAGGTGATCGGAACAGAAAGAAATTACTGTACCGGCTATGTATTTTGTGGAGAAAAAGTTGAACTGCAGGGAAAGACAGAAAACAGTGCAGAAACGGTAAAGCCACCAATGCTCATCATCAATGAAATCCCGGAAGAAAGGCGGATAGAAGACAGGGAGATTTTGAGAGAAGCAATTGCCGAGGGAAAGAGAGCGGAGAAGGAAGGACGCTATTTCCATCCTGCGGCAAATGGAAAGATTGATGACTGTACTGATGGATATTCTTCATTGATTCAGCTGCGGGGACTGATTGCAAATATGAAAGTGGCAGAAACACTTTAAAGAGCGAAAAAAGAAGCTGGGATCTGGCTGATAACAGAAAAGCCTGAATATAGGCAGTTGTGTTATCGGTCAGACTCCGGCTTCTTTGCGTACATAGAAAGTTTTGACTCCTGATTATAGATTACAGGAAAGGTAATCAGATATTCTGTTTGAAATGTTGTTGCGTGAATCCTAATTCGCCTGTGGCATCTGTGATTTATGTACAAAGAGACTGATTCCGGCACCGATGATTGCCAGAACAGCACCAATTCTTCCCCAAAGAGCAGTTTTGTGGCACATCATACCTGCCTTGGCACAAATACCAATGCCAATTGAAGTATTGCTAAGAAGCAGGATCAGAACAGCAGTGATAATGATGACAACCGGTAATTTAAAATCGTGTGTTCCGAAGAAAAGAAGAACGGATTCTGCAAGCAGGAGCAGACCGAAAAGAAACAGTGCAATTCCATAATAATGACACCGCATCATGCATTCTCCTCCGTTTGCAAGTTCCATGGTTCCTTTGCATACTGGGGCAAAGATCTTATCTGCTGCAAGAATAAGAATTGCTGCAAGACAGGAAACTGCTCCGGATAATTTTTGTGAATTCATAATTCATATCTCCTTTAAAAATTTATTGTATTTAGTATAACATACTTATGGTTAATAAGTTTACTTTTACTAGATAAAAACTATAGAAAATTGTAATAAATCAAATTGCATATAAGAAATAACAATTTTACATTTGTGCAAAATGCTGATATAGTTAAAAAGCATTTAAAGGAAATGGTAAAAAATTACAAAGGAGTCAAATGAAAAATGGAGAGTAAAAGACAGCTTACGAGAGAAGAGTTGCTAGAAATGGAAAGTGCTCCGAAGACGAAGATGCAACATATGTTGGATGTGGTAATTTGTTTTTGTCCGTATTTTGCAGCGATAATTATGTTTTTAGTATATTATCTGATGCCGGATGCCGTTCAGAATTTTAATCCGCATGTGTTTACTATTGTCGTCTGCTTTTTTTTGGCATTATATCTGATCATGGTAGTGAGAGGATTACTGAATAAAAGCTATTTTGCAAAAGTACGTCATAAAGCACCGCTTTACTCTGTGATCATACTGGTAATTATGCTGTATGATTTTCTGACGGTTAAGACAGGTATTTTAAAACAGCCGTTCTTCCCATGTGTGAATACGATTTTGTGTGCGATCATTGATGACCGGGCACTGTTATTGAAAAGTACATTGTACTCACTGCGATTATTATTCACGGGATATTTTATCGGAGCGATCCTTGGACTGATCACAGGTGTTGCCTGTGGATACAGCAAAAGGATTAACTACTGGGTTTCACCGATCATTAAGATGCTTGGACCGATCCCTTCCACAACATGGATCCCGATCATCATGGTTCTGGTATCTTCACTGTTTAAAGGAAGTGTATTTATCATCGCTCTTGGTGTATGGTTTGCACTTACGATCGCATCGTCAACCGGTATCCAGAATGTAGACAAGGCATATCTGGAAGCGGCCAGAACATTAGGTGCCAAAGGGCACCAGCTGGTATTCCGGGTGGCAATCCCACATGCAATGCCAAACATTCTTCAGGGGATGACACAGGGAATGAGTTCTGCCTGTACAGCACTTCTGGTTGCTGAGATGATGGGAGCCGAGGCAGGTCTTGGATGGTATATCCAGTGGCAGAAATCATGGGCGATCTATTCTAAAATGTATGCAGCTATCGTTTTAATTTGTCTTATTTTCACAGCAGTTACCTTTATACTGAATGTGATCAAGAGAATAGTGCTTCGCTGGCAGGAAGGAGTTGTGAAATAAGATGGCATCAGTGGATGAGAAGCAGGGACACGGGCGTGTCCTGGAGTTTGACAAAGTAACAAAGAGTTTTGCAAAGACAGACAGTAACGAGATCACACATGCGCTGGCAGAGGTGAATCTGACGATCCAGCCGGGTGAGTTTGTCAGTATTGTTGGAACAAGTGGATGTGGAAAATCAACGATTTTGCGATTGATCGCAGGACTGATCAGACCGACTACCGGTGAGATCAGACTTGGCGGGAAACCGATTGTTGGAGCCGGACCGGATCGTGGAATGGTATTCCAGAAAGCAACATTGTTTCCGTGGCTTACGGTAGAGAAGAATGTATCCTTCAGCTTGCGTATGCAGAAAAAGCAGGATAAAGAACTGGTAGAGCATATGCTGAAAATGGTAGGACTTGAAGATTTCCGAAAAGACTATCCGCATCAGCTCTCCGGAGGTATGGCGCAGAGAGTGGCGCTGGTAAGATCGCTGATCAATCATCCGGATATTCTGCTTCTGGACGAGCCTCTTGGCGCGCTGGACGCATTTACCAGAATGAATATGCAGGATGAGATCCTGAATATCTGGAGAGAACAGAAACAGACGGTTGTCATGGTTACACATGATGTAGAAGAAGCAATTTATATGGGAACAAGAGTGCTGGTTATGGAGCCAAGACCGGGACGTGTAAAGGCAGATATACCGATTGAACTGGCTGAACCAAAGCAGAGAGACAGCGAAGAGTTCCAGGCATATCGGAACAGGATTCTGAAGATGCTTGATCTGAAGCATCATACAGATTATTAAATGGATATTTATTGAAAGATAAATATAAAAGCAACAAAGTAAAAACACGAAGAGGAGAAAAGAATTATGAAAAAAAGATTGTTTGCAACGTTACTTGCATGCGCAATGACCGTATCACTGGTTGCATGTGGCGGTTCATCAAGCTCATCAGAAAAGAAGGAAGACACAAGTGATTCCAAAAAACAGGAAGCTTCTACAGAGAAAGAAGTGACTGATATCACAAAAATGTCAGATGATGAAATTAAAGAAGCAATGAAAAAAGAGCCGGCATGGGGAACAACCATCACAGCCGAATATGATGGTGGTGACTGTACATCAGGACCTAGCATGGCAAAAGCACTCGGATACTATGATAATTGGGGATTAGATGTTCAGATCGCAGCTGGTACTGAAATCACAGAAGCACTTGGAACTGGAAAAGCTCAGTTTGGAGTACACCATATTGCACATATGTTAGTTCCGATCACAAACGGAATGGACATCGTATTTACAGGAAGTGCGCAGACAGGATGCAAATCATTATATGTACTTGCCGATTCAGGAATTGAATCAACAAAAGACCTGGAAGGCACAACTGTTGGCATGGATAGCCCGATCGGTGGATCTTCACACAACATGATCATCCGTTTCTTCCTTGCAGATGGATTGAAACAGGATGCAGCAACATGTGTACAGGTTGAATCAAGTGCAGCAATCCAGTCTCTTCAGTCAGGTGACATCAAAGCTTGCCTTCTGAGTGACCGTTTTGCAAAGAAATTCGTAGATGACGGAACATTAAAAGTTCTTCGTTCTATCACATGGGATGATGATTTCAAAGATGAAACATGCTGCGTAATGGCTATGAGCGGAAAATTCGTAAAAGAAAATCCGGTAATCTCTCAGGTACTTACAAAATGTGTAATGGATGCATATATGTACATTGCAGAAAACAAAGACGAAGCTGCACAGATCATGCTTGATGAGGGTATGGTATCTGGTGACATCGAGCTTACAAAATACATGCTTGATCAGCAGAACTGGGCAGTATCCAATGCAGATACAAAGGAAACAATTAAAGCTGTTGCAAAGGACTACATTGCGGCAGGAATCATTACCTCTGACTGGACTGTAGATAAAGTCGTAGAGACAGCATGGCATCCACTTGCTGAAAAAGTAAGCACAAAATAATCAGACACATAAATGAATGAGGTGGAGGAGCTTTGAACTCTGGGATGAGTGGAAGCTCCTCTTTTGTCTTGTATATTAGGAAAGTGCCGAGGCACATTTTTTATTTGTTTCATAGGAAATTCTGAAGGAACTTCCTATGAAACAAAAGGCACTGCGTGCCGGAGTTGCGCACTCGCACGAAGATGAAGAATGTCGCAAGCGACTGCGCTCGGCGCGAGAATGTGCCGAGGCACATTCTTTCTTATAATTGGAAAATTACGGGGGTTTTCCGAACAAAATGTTAAAAAAGGAAGGAAAGAAAAATGGAACAGAAAATGTTGACTGTACCTGGACTTGCAGTCAGAAATCTGCGGCATCGAAGAGTCAGGACGATGTTTCTGGCAGCACTGGTGCTGATTTTATCGGCAGCGCTGTTTACCAGTAGAGTATTGACAGAAAGTATGAAAACTTGTATTGATAAGACAGTAGATCGGATTGGGGCGGATGTGATCGTAGCACCGGGAGAATATGAATCAGATTTAAGCGATTCTCTGTTTTCGGGAGGGTTGTGCAGCTTCTATTTTGAAAAGTCTTTGATGGATCAGGTGAAAAAGACGGATGGAATTGACAAAATTTCTCCGCAGCTCTACATTGCATCACTGGATGCGGCATGCTGTTCAGTTCCGGTACAGATTGTTGCTTTTGAACCGGAAAGTGATTTTATTGTACAGCCGTGGATGTCTGGAAGCAATGTGAGTGAATTGAAAAAGGGTCAGACTGTTGTTGGAAGCAAGATTACGGCAAAAGCGGGAGATAAAATTTCTTTCTTTGGACAGGAATACGAGGTTGCAGGAAAACTCGAAGAAACAGGAACCAGTTATGATAACTGCGCATTCATGAATTTTGAGACGGCATATACATTATTTGACAGTTTTCAGATCAAGTATGTGACGGATCTTACAGAACCGCAGAAATATGTTTCCCTTCTGACGATCCGGACGAAAGACGGAGCAGATCCGAAAGAAGTGGCGAACACGATCAACACAAAGATGAGAGATTCCGGACTGAAAGCTTATACGGCAAAAGCAATGTCCGGAAAAGTTTCAGATACACTGGAACAGATGCAGTCTTACAGCGCGCTTCTGATCGGACTGTTGTTTTTAATGGCAGTCCTGGCACTGATCTGCATTTTTAACATTACTGTGAATGAACGTTTGAAGGAGTTTGGGGTACTACTTTCTATTGGTGCACGAAAAAGCCAGATTTTCCAGATGCTTCTTCTGGAAGCAGGAATGATCGGTGTGCTTGGAGGATTTCTTGGAGTGGTGTTCTCCGGAGGCGGAATCCTGTTATTTAAAGACGTGATCATGGAAAGTATGAATATGCCATATCTGAATGTAAATGTTTCCCAATATGTGATTCTTGCATTGCAGAGCCTGGGGCTTGCGGTTGGTGTCAGCCTTCTTGCCACCTTATATGCGGCAGTCAGAGCGAATCGTATGGAACTATATAAACTGATCCAGGAGGTGGAATCATGATTGTAAAGACAGAAAATCTGAGTCGGGAATTTGTACGTGGAAAGAATCAGTTTTACGCAGTAGACCACGTGAATCTGGAAGTGGAAGAAAAAGAACTGGTTGCGATCATGGGACAGTCAGGAAGTGGAAAATCCACCCTCTTCCATATGCTGACCGGGATCCTGAAACCGACAGAAGGAAAGATCACAGTACTGGATCATGAGATTGAAAAAATGAATGACAGACAGTTATCGGTTCTGCGGGGAGGCGACCTTGGGTATATCATGCAGGGACAAAATCTTCTTCAGAATCTGACGGTCATGGAAAATATCCTGCTGCCACTTTCGCTGGGGAAAAACCGGAAACCGGATAAAGAAAGGATCACGTATCTGACGGAGCTTCTTGGAATCCAGAATATGCTTTCCGAATATCCGGCAAATCTGTCCGGCGGAGAGCAAAGGCGTGTGTCGATCGCAAGGACATTTACGCAGAACCCGAAACTGGTAGTCGCAGATGAACCGACAAGCAGTCTGGATATGGAAAATTCAGAGATCATTATGAAATATTTTCAAAAAATGGCAAAAGAAGGAACGACAATCCTGGTCAGTACCCACGACAGAGAATTTGCAAATTATGCGGACCGGTGTCTGTGGATGAAAAAAGGGAGATTAGAAAAAAGAGAATTGGAGTAAAGAGATGCAGACCGAATTTATAAAGCTTGCAGTGATTTTTATTGTCATTATGGTGATGGTCCTGGCAAAATTAAAGCTGCGTGATGCGATGATCGCTGCCATTTTGCTGACAGTGATCCTGTTTGGAATTCCGATTGGGGATGCAGCAAAATTGATGATACAGTCGGTTTATGAAAAGGATACGCTGCTGGTGGTAGGAAGCTTTATTCTTGTAACCTTTTTGCAGCGGATCATGGAGAACCGGAAACTTCTGGAAAGAGCGGAGATGGCACTGCAGAGGCTTAGCGGAGACAGGCGTATGGTGTGTGTAATTGCGCCGGTGATCATTGGATTCCTTCCGTCTGCAGGAGCTGTCAATATCTGTGGGGCGATCGTAGATAAGGCGACAGGAAAAGATCTGGATGTGGAAGAAAAGACGTTTGTGACCAGTTACTACCGCCATATTTCAGAAAGCTTTTCGCCGACTTATAATGCAATTCTGCTGGCACTTTCCATTACAGCGGTATCAACCGGGCAATTTGTACTTTTTATGGCGCCGATGGTTGTGGTGCTTCTGGTACTGGGATATGTATTTTATTTGCGGAAGCTGTCGAAAGGATATGAAGCAGGTGAGGATGAAACGATTGACAAAAAAGAAGAATTCAAACAGCTTCTGTACTGTTTCTGGCCACTGGTGCTTTGTATTGTGCTTGTGATCGCACTGAATCTTTCTGTGATCAAGGTACTGCCGTTTATTATTGTGCTTTCGATTATTGTATATCGGTTAAGTCTGAAGGAAGTGCTGGATTTTGCAAAGACATCGGTAGAGTGGAGAATCATCTTCAATACGATCATTCTGATGATGTTCAAGAACATTCTTACCTATACAGGGGCAATCGGAAAACTTCCGGATTTGTTTGCAGGATCTGCAATTCCACAGTTTGCGGCATTTGGAATCATTATGTTTCTTGGAACGATTATCAGTGGAGCAAATTCTATGATTGTGCTATTGATTCCGCTGGCATTTGCAAGCATACCGCATGCAGGAGCCGGACTTCTGGTGTACCTGATGGCACTTTCTTATGCGGCAATGCAGATTTCACCGACACATATCTGTCTTGCAATCATTACGGAATATTTCCGGGTATCCTGGGGGCAGCTGATGAAGAAGACGATCCCGGTTATTGTGGTGTTTGTAGTGATCTTGACAGGATATTATGTATTGCTGAGTGGATTTGGAATATAGAAAATATGCTATATTTTTGGGAATTATTTTGATCGTAGCAGGAACCATTGCCTGTGGTGGAAAGGATACGGCGTCTGAAAAAGATCGTATAAAGGAGATAGAAGTATATGATGATGACAATGAACCGGTAACGATACAGGAGAATGAAATTGTAAATACAGAATTTTATGAATTATCAGGCGATAAATTCCGTTCATACATAAAGAAAGAGAAGTTTACGAAAGAGAACTGGAAGGAATTTTTCAGCATTAGAGAAGAACATTTAGAATATAATGAATATCAGTCAGAAGGAGATCTGTATCATCTTGGAATCTATAAGGTACACCAGAAAAAGGATTTCTGCATGGTATTTGATATTGTAAATGATGATATGGAGTCCAGAGATAATGTATTTGAAAAAGGAACAGGTACATTGGGTTGGGGGCAGAATAAATCGGACGGAACAAAATTTCAGCTTACAATTGATGATGTTTCGTGTACAAAGGCAGAAGGAACGATTATTTATGTAGATATTTCGGAGGAACTATGGCAGCCTTGTTCGGACGGAACGGACAGAAAGGGATTTCGGGTAAAGGACGGAGAAAAGTTGTATGAATTTTATGATGATGGAACGCCGGTAAAACTGGATATGTTCAGGTAGCAAAAGAGAGAAGCGTATAATTGCAAGAAGCCCGTCGGCAGATTTGAAAATCGTGCTGACGGGCTCCTTTTATTGGGGGCTTCGAACGTAAATTAGAATCCAACGTATTCTGGTAAAAAATATTGAAAATTACATAATCTTCGTCTCTTCCAGCTTCTCAGAGAACGCTTCATTCACCTTAATGATCGGCTTCCTAAGCACCAGTCCCACGATCAGGGACACCATAAGGAAGATACAAAGCTTTCCAAGATCGATCCAGTAATCCATAGCATACAGTCCACCGACAGCTTCACGCAGGGCTGCCATACTGTGGGTAAACGGCAGTAGCGGATATACCGCTTTGAAGAATCCCGGGGCAACCTCGATCGGGAAAGTTCCGCCGGTTCCGGCTACCTGCATAACCAGAAGTACGACACTGACCGCTTTTCCGATATCTCCGAAGGAGACAGTCAGCGTGTAAATGATGTTGACATATACGATGCTGGATACCCATCCGGCAAGGAGGAAGAGGAACGGGTGCTTGCACTGGATGCTAAGGTAGAACAGATCACCGAGGCAGATCAGGGTGCTCTGCAAAAGCCCCAGGATCAGGAAGATAAGGTATCTTCCAAGATAAATCTGATGGAGCTTCAGATGTTTAAGGCCGGTGGTGCCGTTTTCGGATACAGTGACCTTGAGCATGGCAACCAGGACAATTCCGCCGATCCAGATGGAAAGTGTAGAGTAGAATGGGGCCATGGAAGAACCGTAATTTTCAATCGGGTACACTTTGTTGGTCTTAAGCTCTACCGGTGCGGCGAGGAAAGAACTGATACTGTCCTTATCGCCGGAAATCAGATCTTCCAGTTCGGAGAAATCGCCGGTTGCTTCCATTTGACCAAGTCTGGAGATGGTATCTGTGATCTTTGAGGCAGCCGTTTTCAAAAGCTCAGAAGAGGTTTCCAGAGCCTTCTGAATCTGCGACAGATCAGAGCCAGCTGAAGAAGCAAGGGTATAGATTCCATCTGCACTTACACCGAGCTGGGAGAGCAGTCCGGACAGATCATTTTTGGTGGAACCAAGAGAGACGGACAGCTGTTTTAAAGAAGCAGATACATTGGTTTCATAGTCGGATTTGACAGCTGCAATTCCGGAAATACTGGAGCTGATCAGATCATCCAGCTCTTTTTTAGAGGTTGTTACATTGCCTGCTGTATCCCGCAGAGAGGAAGCGGCGTTCGTGAGTTTATCACGAAGTTCTTCCTGAACAGCAATGGAATCGTCTAATTTAGCAAGAATCGGTGCGGTAAGATCAGACAGCTCCGGGTGTGCATCTGCAATCTGTGCAATGCTGTCACGGATTCCCTGGTAAGACTGTACGATCGCATTGACGCGGTTTCCAAGAAGATCAAGGGTGCTGGCAACAGAAGAAGCATCCTGTGACTGCGACTGGAATGCCTGATCGATCGTCTGTGACATCTGTTCGTAAAAGCTTTTGGTAGAGGTCAGTGCAGCATTGATTCCGTCTGTAGCTCCGTCCAGAGTTTCCTGAATCCCGGAGAAGGACTGCTGTGTACCGGAAAGCGTATCTGCATTTGCAGAAGCCTGTTCTTTCGTTGCTTTTAAGAATTCGGCAGTTGTGTCCAGAAGCTGCTGCGCAGAATCGGTCATCTGTGAGAAGGAATGCAGGGTAGTCGAAGAGGCAGACAGATCAGAACCGATTTTATTCAGATTTGTGATTAGTGTGCCTGCAAGCTCATCCGAATCCCTGGAGTCTGCGGTATTTGCAACAGTCTGGAGCGCGGTCAGCACCGTATCGGAAATGGTTTCGATAAATACTTCGTTGACCTGTGTTTGGACTGCGGTTGCTCCTTTGTCTGTTACCTTCGGCGCAATGGCATTTTCTTTTGCATTGGAGTAATAGGTAATCTCCGGTTTTTTAATATCACTGGAAAATACACTCATCAGGTTCGTACTGAAATCTTCCGGGATTACGATTGCTGCGTAATATTCTCCGGATTTTACACCCTTCATTGCTTTGCTTTTGGTCGTAAATACCCAGTTGAGCTGTGTATTCTCCCGAAGAGCAGACAATACCTGATCGCCAAGATTCAGCTGGAGCGGGATCAGGTTTCCGGTATAGCCTTCATCTACGCTTGCTACGGCAACCTTCAGATTCCCCGTATTCCCATAGGGATCCCAGCTTGCCGCAATGTTGAACCATGCATAAAGGCAGGGAACCACTGTGACGCCGAGAACGACGATCAGCGCAATGACATTTGTTCTTATTTTCCGGATATCTCTTGTGAAGATGGTCCACATATTTCTCATTCGTCTTTTCCCTCCTTTACTTTTTTAAGAAATTCTTCTTCAGACAGATGGATATAGGAAAGCTGTCTGGAGGTCTTGTCGTGAATATATTCTACACAGATCAGATAGACGGCGAGTACGATCAGGGAAATGATCCACAGTGTCAGGTATACGATCTTGGATTCCAGGCCGAACATCAGAAGAAGAAAGATCAGCGGAATTACAAGAATCAGGATAAAACCGGTACGGATCAGCTTTGGATACCGTTTTTCGAACCGGTTGGCACGTTGGATAAAATCAGCCCGTCCGTCTTCGTCCTGCATCATGGTTTTCATCATCAGTGTAAGCTGTGGGCGGGAGAGCTCACCGGTTGCAGTCTCTCCCAGCATCAGGTCTGTCTCGGCAAGACGTTTGTCGAACAGATGGTTCAGATTCATCAGAAGTGGTCTCAGTACCAGTCCGATGAAGAATGCAAGGAGAAGGAAAAGCAGCAGGGTCAGCAGATCCTTTGCGTAGTTATTTTTGTAAAATCCGGCAATACACTCACGCATAGCGCCAATTCCGTAAGAGAACGGCAGAAGCGGATGCAGTCTCTGGAAAAAGACCGGTGTCATCTCGATCGGATAGGTTCCGGAAGAACCAGGGATCTGCAGGATGACCAGGACAACGGCAAGCGCTTTTCCAATGTGCTTGAAGGTCAGCGCCATTGCATAGATCAGATTGACATACACAAAGGAGCAGAGCATACCAGCGCACACAAATGCAACCGGGTGGACACACTGTACTTTCAGAAGCAGCAGATCTCCTATGCACACAATAAATCCCTGGATCAGTCCGACCACGACAAAGAGCATCCAACGTCCAAAATAAGCAGTTGTCGGAGTAAAACGGGAAATGGTTTCGTCTTTGTATACTTCCTGTTTCAGGATGGATACCAGGATCAGTCCGCCAACCCAGAGTGCCAGATTAGTGTAGAACGGAGTCATTCCGGAACCGTAATTTTCCACATCATAAAGTACCTTTGAATTGATCGAAACCGGTGAGGACATAAAATCAGAAATGGAATCTGAGTCGATGCCTTCCAGTGAGATCAGATGCTGGTAGGTTTCGGAGCTCTGCAGAGCTTTTAGGTCAGCGGCAATATTTTCCAGAGCAGTATCTACGCTTTCAAGAGTTCCTCCGGTCTGACCAAGTGCGTCTGCACTTTCGTTTAAACTGCTCTTTAACTGGGTAAGGATCACCTTTAACTGTGTGATCGTCGGATTTACCCCGGTTAAAGTAGAAGAAAGGCTTCCGCTTAATGTGGCAAGCCCGTCAAGTGACTGGTTCAGCTGTGGCAGAAGCGACTGGTTCAGACTGCTTCTGTAATTCTGCAGAGACTGTCGGTTCTGGGCAGTGAGTGTCTCAAGAGAACTTCTGGTATTACTTGCTGTAGTCAGTGCATTTCCTATGCTGGAATTGCTGTTCCCAAGAGAATCAATGAGTTCCTGAAGAGAAGCATTCTGTGCCTGGAGTTCTGCAATTTTTTCGCTGACGATACCGGACAGAGAAGAATCACTTCCGATCTGCTGCTGAAGGGCGGCAAGCTTTTCCAGAATTTCTGCATTTTTCTTATTTAAAGAGCTGGCAGAAGAAATACTGTCTCCGATCGCAGTGTTGACCTGTGTGGCTTTTGTCTCAAAAGTTCCGAGCTTTAAGGCTGCGGAGGTGTAGACATTGTTTAAAAGCGTCTCGCCATCTGACAGGCTGGTAGAAAATTCTGTGGAAAAGGTTCCGATTGCTGTCCGGCTGGTGGCAAGCAGATCTGATGAATCTGCAAGGGCAGCAGAACCGGAAGAGGCAACAGCATTTACAGAGTCCAGTGTTTTCAGAGTGTCATCGATCAAAGAACCGGAATCTTTTACCGTAGTCTGGAAATCCTTCAGGGCGTTCTGATAGTCAGCAAGATTCTTACGGGTATCGGTAAGCGCCTGCATCAGCGTAGAATTTGTTCCGTCAAGCTTGCCGGTCAGTGTACCGGCCGATTTCTGCACGATCTTCGCAATGGAGTCAGTGGCAACGGACGAAAAGGTGTTATTGATCTGCTGCTGGATCGTGCTTGCGCCGGTGGCGGTGATCTTCGGAGCAATCGCGTTTTTCTTTTCATTAATATAATAGTCGAGCTGCGGCTGTTTTAAATCCCCGGAAAGGATGCTGAGGAGAGACTCGCTGAAATCCTCCGGGATTACAATGGCAGCGTAGTATTTGCCGGAACGGACACCGCTTTTGGCTTTCTTTTCATCAACAAAGGTCCAGCCAAGCTGGTGATTTTTTTTCAGATTCTGTACGATGGTGCCTCCGGCATTTAGATTCATCGAACCGGTGTGTCCACCGGTGTCACAATTTGCAATTGCCACTTTTACATTTTTTGTATTGCCGTAGGGATCCATGTTGGCGGCAATGTTGAACCATGCATAGAGAGAAGGGAGAATGCAGACTCCCACCATGACGAGAGCAGCAGCAGGGCTACGTAAGAGTCTCTTTAAATCTCTCTGAAATATTTGAAGCACTTTCTTCATGTGAACCTCCTGTGTAATGTCGTTAATAGTGCCAGTATTGAGAATAGTATAGCAAAAAGTGTGGAAAAAATCCATGAGAAAAAATGACGTTTGGTCAGAAATGCAATCTGGATAAAGTTAAGCGTAAGATGATATTTGAAAAAACAGTGTTTTATGATATTCTATATTTATCTATAATACAAATAAAAAAGGGTGGAATAGAAAGTGTCAATAAAAGTAAAAGAGGTATTAGAGCTGGCACAGTCGAAAGGATGTACATTAGCAGCCGGAGAAGGTGGAATGGATAGGATTGTTCGCTTTGTGGATTGTATGGAAATACCAGATATGAAAGCTTGGATGCGCCCAAATGTTTTGTATATTACAACTGGATATGCATATAGTGACACAAAAGAAGAAATAATGAATCTGATAAGAAATTTGTATGAAGCAAAGGCAGCTGCGCTCGCGACAAAATATAGATATATTGGTTGTTTTTTGGATGATGCGATCAAACTGGCTAATGAATTACAGTTCCCAATCATTTTGTGGCCGGAAGATCTGCCTTTCATAGAAATGAATTATCTTGTGATGGAGGCATTGATAAAATCACAGAACAATTTGATGGATACCATTTATTCTCGAATTGAAAAATATAACCGTCGGGAAATGGATAAAAGATTGTTTATTGATCTTTTGACAGGAAATATCACATGTAATGAAGAAGGAAACTATCGGATCGAAGAACAAAAATGGCCATCACCTCCGTACCAGATCGTTTATATTGAAATTGATGGAATTAAACAAAAATTACATGAACTACAGGAAGAGATTGTTCATGAAAAAATTGAGAAAATCGAAAATATGATAAAAGAATCTTTTGGCGAGGAAAAAGTAATTGTTTTGTCGAATAATGATAATTTTCAATGCATATTAAAACGGACAAAAGAGAAAACTATAACGAAAGAGTATTTCGAGAAGATTCAGAAAAATATTTCGGAAAAGACAGGATATACTGCAGCGATAGGTGTTTCGAGAGTAGAAAATTCCTACCAACGTTTCGGAAAGGCTTATCAGGATGCAAGGGATGCAGTAGAAATTGCAGTGTGCCAGGAATTCAATTCAAAAGTACTTTGTATAGAAGATGCAGGCTTTTGGAGAATCATGAAAGAAATCAGTAAGCATGAGATGTGTCAGGAGTTTATGGAGGACAAGTTGAATGCATTTATTGAATATGATCAAAAAAATGAAAGTGAACTTTTAGAAACGCTGGAAGTTCTCGTGAATAATTTAGGGGCAAGAAATGTAACAGCAAATGCACTTCATTTGCATCGAAATACTTTGATATACAGAATTAAAAAAATTGAAAATCAGACAGGATATGATTTGTCAGATCCGAATAGTATTCTTGAGATAGCGCTTGCGCTTCGAATAAAGAAATTTTTGAAATAAAAGATGCCTTTTCAGGGCATCTTTTATTTCAAAACAGTATGTATCTATTACGAGAAAGGATTCAGTTTTTGGAAATGCTTCATTGAACCATATAAACTTTGTAATTTTTCGAATTCTTCTTCGTCGTATAATTTAAGAGAACGACGGCCAAAGGATTTGGCAACTTCTAACATAAAGCGTGCAGCTTCATCAAGATCAGTCATATGACTGGCTCCGGTTGCACAACCGGGAACAGTTGTTTCTGTTGTGATGGCAATCCCGACTACAGGTGCATTAGTAGCAGTTGCCGGTTGCAGAATACTGTTTAGATGATGAAGATCATTGCCATAAGGAGTGATATCCTGCTGTGTTAATGGAAATACTTTTGGAAGTTTTCCCGTAGTAATCTGCATTAAATCAAGAAGATCTTCGGAAGTACGAAGGATGTAGCCTTCTTTTACTGTAGGTGAGATTGCAAATCCATTGTGATTGATCACGCGATTTCCTTTAGTAGTATCTACAGAGAGAACTGCGTCAAGTTCCGGTGTGAGCTCTTCGGCATTTACCTGTGCCATTTCTACAGGTGATCCCATAAATGGAACCGGAACATGTGGCGCGGTCGGTGCATCCGGACAAATATGTGTAGAAATGAATACGTCACCTTCCAAAAAATCCCCTTTATTCTGCATATCTAATAATTTGGCAGCAAGAGCGATTGCAACGAGGGCACCATCACCGTCAGATACATACCCGATTCGCTCAGGACGAGCACCAAGTCCGCCTAATCTCCCAAGAAGTCCAATTGTCGGAGCATCGCCTCCGGAAGTCTTTCCGTGAAGACCCGGGATGCGAATTTTTAACATATCTGTAGAACCTTTTGGTCCAACTAAAGGATAAACCTGAATATCCGCATCTTGTTTTATGGATTTTAAATAAGATGCGACAGAGTTGCCGTTTACGTTCTTACTGTCTATAATGTCGAAAGCTTCTATTAATTGTTTGAATAACATCTTAAATCCTCTCTTTCTAACTAAAATAGTTTTTTAATTGACAAGCAAAGTTTAGCATTACTAAATAGGAAAGTCGATATTGTGCGTGCCTAAAAAGAAAGAAAATAGTTGGGCGAAATGCACATGCTATATTTTTGGAAGAATAATAAATGTGCAAAGTGCATAAAAAACAGGGACATTATGGTGCATGGAGAGCGTCGACACTTTAGGAAGTCAATGTTATACTGTAGTCAAATAAGAATTCGGAAGAAACGGAGGAATAAAATGTGAAAGAAAGAACAGGGACTGTAAATTGCATGATCGCAACTATTATTATTTGCATTATTGCGGAGCTGATTGGTCCACTTCAATTTAAGGTGATGGGGATTGACGTGAAGATATTGACGATGATTTGGGTTATCATCATGGGAATTCTTTTATCTCCAACATTATTAGGAAAAGTGATTCCCCCACTGAAGAAATTTATTAGTAAAGCAGAAATTAAACGGGCACCGTTTTTGTTGTCGCTTACATTATATCCGCTTGGAATTATGTTTGGTATCAATGCAGGTCCAAAGGTTGGAATTGTTTTACAGGCAGGTCCTGCTTTACTGTTTCAGGAAGCGGGAAATATGATGACGATGCTGATTGCATTACCACTTGGCTTACTCCTTGGATTAGGAAGAAGTGCTGTGGGTGGAACGTTCTCTCTTTGCAGAGATACGGCACTTGGTATTATCGGAGATGAATATGGTCTGGAATCCAGAGAAGGAATGGGAACACTTGGAACTTATATTAGCGGAAGTGTATTTGGTACTCTCTTCTATTCTTTCCTGGCACCGGTCGGGTTAGCAATCGGATTTCATCCTTATGCACTTGCGATGGCATCAGGTATGGGAAGTGCATCTATGATGAATGCGGCTACTGCAGCGTTGACAAATGCAGCGGCACCTATGTATGCAGAACAAATTCTTGCATATTCTGCAACCAGTGGACTTTTAACTGCAGTAACAGGTGTGTATGTGGAAATGTTTTTGGCATTGCCATTAGCGAACTGGTATTATAATCGTGTTAATCCAGGTATTGAAAAATTAAGGGCTAAATTATTTAAAAAAGCATCTGAGGAGGCATAAGATGGAAAATACAAAACAAACTCCACAAGAAAAATCGACATTAAGTAATATTTTAGAACAAATTAAAATAGTATTGGTGATTTATGGAATTGTCATAATTATACATATGGTTTCTATTGGAAGCAAACTCCCGGATTTAGCAAAGTCGACAGTGGTAAGCTTTGTAATGGTAGTGATTGCGATTACCTTGAAAAATGTTGTGAAAAAACCTAATCTTCCAGGATTTGCGTGGGCTACACTGGTATCCTTTGTTTTGACATTGCCGATATCTCCGATTTCAGATTTTATCGTAAATGCAATGAGTGCATATAGTTTTGGACTTGTAGGACTTCCGCTACTTGCTTTTGCTGGAATTGCTGTAGGAGACCAGCTTGAGGTTTTCAAAAAACTCAGCTGGAAAATCGTAATTGTATCCTTTGTGGTTATGGCATCTACTTATTTTGGATCAGCAGCAATTTCAAATATTATCTTATCTTTAAAAGGAATGATCTAAAACCATACAGATAAAATTAAGAGGTGAAGAATATGGATAATTTAGAATTAATGAAACAGGAAATCAGTAATCTTGCAAAAGAGAAAAAGGAAGAATTTGAAAAAGTAAGTGATTATATTTTTGCAAACCCTGAACTGGCATTTAAAGAATATAAATCACAGGAAGCACTTTGCAAACTGTTGGAAAGCCATGGCTTTGTTGTTAAACGAGGAATTGCAGAAATGCCGACGTCTTTTGAAGCAGTTTTTGATTCTGGAAAACCAGGGAAAACAGTAGCACTTATGGGAGAATATGATTGTCTTCCAGAAATCGGACATGGTTGTGGACATAATCTGATCGGAACATCAGCAGCCGGTGCAGGAATTGTATTAAAGGAAGTTATGGAAAAGCATGAGATAGGTGGCGTGTTAAAAGTATTAGGTACTCCGGCCGAAGAAAAGGGCAGTGGCAAAGCGATTATGGTTCGCCATGGAGTATTTGAAGGAATTGATGCTGCACTTCTGATGCATCCGTGTGATGAATCTATGCCAGATGATATTTCTTTTGCAGCAATTACATTGGAATTCACCTTCAAAGGAAAACCGGCCCATGCGGCAGCTTGTCCATGGAAGGGAGCAAATGCACTGAGTGGAGTTCAGTTAATGTTCCATGCGGTTGATATGATGCGTTTACATTTTAAAGATTACAGCAGAGTACACGGAATTATTACAGAAGGCGGAGTAGCTCATAATACTATAACAGATGAAGCGAAAGCAGTATTTAATATTCGTTCACTGGAATATGATTATATGATGGAAATGGTTGATGCTATTCGTGATTGTGCGAAAGGAGCGGCAATTGCAACCAGGACAGAAGTTGAAGAAAGACAAGTGGATGAAGTTGTCAAAGATGTGCGTAATGATAAGAAACTGGTTCAGTATGTTCGTAAGAACATGGACTTTATTGGTGAAGAGTATATAGAGCGTGACCTGACTCAGGGAATCGGTTCGACTGATGTTGGAAATGTAACCCATGAAATACCGGCAATTCAGTTTTATGTGAAATTGAAAGAGCATGTAGGGACACATACAAAAGAGTTTGCAGTAGCAGCAGGCGGAGAAGAAGGAAAAAGAAATCTGCATGCTTCTGTTCAGCTCTTGGCAATGAGTGCATTGGATGTATTAAGTGAGTAAATAGAAAGTGTATCATTTTTTAGAGAGTTCTAAAAAGTGATACACTTTTTTTGAAATATTGTCTTGACTGAATATTTCGCATTTGTTTAAAAATTCTTTAGAAATGCCCTTTCCATATCTTAACAATCTCCTGTTAAACTATGCTCATAAAAAGATAACGGGAGGAACTAATAAATGAGAGTATTGATTACAACAGACTGGTACGAACCGGTTATAAACGGTGTTGTTACTTCAGTTATGAATCTTTCCAGACAGCTAAGAGAAAGAGGACATGAAGTAAAAATTCTTACATTATCAAGAACATTTCATTCTTATATAGAAGGCGATGTGGTTTATGCAGGATCAATTGGACTTGGATGCATTTATCCGCAGGCAAGATTAAAAATTCCAAAGGCAGCAGGTGACTATATGGAAATGTTGCTTGAGTGGAAACCGGATATTGTGCATTCACAGTGTGAATTTTCCACATTTTTCTTAGCGAAAAGGATCGCATCTGAACTTCACGTTCCGATTGTACATACGTACCATACAGTTTACGAGGACTATACCCATTATTTTTCACCGCAGAAAGTATGGGGAAGAAATATTGTGCAGTTGATGACAAAGAAACTTGCAAATGCGGTAGAAACCATAATTGCACCCAGTGATAAGATCCGTAAGATATTGGAAGGATACCAGGTGTCTTGTCCGGTGGAAGTTATTCCATCTGGAATCCATCTGGAAAAATATCAGCTATGTAAAAAAGAAGACTGGCGTAAAAAAATCCGTATGCAGCTTGGTATATCACAGGATGCACTGGTGTTGGTATATGTAGGCAGAATGGCAAAGGAAAAAAACATTGAAGAGCTTCTGGAATATCAGCAAGATGCAGGAAAATCCGGGATGATTTTAGTCCTTGTAGGGGATGGACCATATCTTCCGGAGCTGAAAAAAAAGGTCGAAGAGCTAAAGCTTGCTAAAAATGTGATTTTTACGGGAATGATCATACCGGAAGAAGTGGGACACTATTATCAGGCAGGAGATCTCTTTGTCAGTGCTTCTACCAGCGAGACACAGGGAATGACTTATGCAGAAGCGCTTGCAGGTGGTATTCCGCTCCTTTGCAGAAGAGACGGATGTCTGGAACAAGTTGTGACAGATGGGGAAAACGGATGGCAGTATGATGAAAAAGAAGATTATCTTATGAGAATCCAAGAATGGAAGGGGATGGGTGAAAATGCAAGAGGCAGGATGCAAAACAAGGCTGCTATTTCAGCAGAAAAATTTTCTTCTGGAAATTTTGCCGAAAGAGTGGAAAAAATCTATGAACAGCAAATACGAAAATACCGATATGAAAATGCAGCCTAAGAAACAGAGAAATCTGACTGGATTTTTCAATCTGCTTTCGATAGCCGGACTGGCCGGATGTGCGCTTCTTGCAATCTTGGCATATAAGAACGGCATTTTAAATTCGGTAGATTCTTTGCAGACATTTATCTGGAAATTCGGTTATACTGGAATGCTCGTTTTTATTCTGATCCAGGTTGTGCAGGTTATTATTCCAATCCTACCGGGTGGAGTCAGTTGCCTGGGGGGTGTGATCTTTTTTGGGCCGTGGCTAGGATTTCTTTATAATTATATTGGTATCTGTATAGGATCAATTGCAGTGTTTGGAATTTCAAAGACAATAGGAAGGCCGGTTTTATACAAAATGTTTTCTGAAAAAATGATAGAAAAATATGATGGATGGACCCAGAAGGACGGTAAGTTTTTGAAATTATTTGCGCTGGCAATCTTTTTCCCGGTGGCACCGGATGATTTCTTGTGCTATCTTGCGGGAACTACAAAAATGACGTGGAAACAGTTTACAGCAGTTATTGTACTTGGAAAACCATTTTCTATTGCACTTTACAGTCTGGGGCTTACGACAGCATTTAAGATGTTATTTTCATTATAAAAGGAATAGGGTAAAGATTATGAAAACATATATATACAGAGGTGGGTTTCCGATTGTAGAAAAAAGTGGTGTCGGAAAAGCAATCGAGCATCAGGAGAAAATGCTGAATGCAGTACAGGCACCGCGCGCAGCCAGGTGGAAAGAAGCAACCGTGGTTCATATGAATACAGTTTTTCCGGATTCGGTGATTGCGGCCTTTATAGCAAAAATACAGAAGAAAAAAGTGATTTATTATGGGCATTCTACAATGGAGGATTTTAAAAATTCCTTTATTGGTTCTAATCTTGCAGCGCCGATTTTTAAAAAATGGATCTGCTTTTGTTATAATTTGGGGGATGTTATTGTGACGCCAACCGAGTATTCCAGAAAACTGTTGGAAGGGTATGGATTGAAACGAAAAATTTATTCGATTACTAATGGTGTGGATACAGAATTTTTCAAACCTGATCCAGAGGGGAGAATACGCTTCCGCGCAAAATATCAGCTAACGGAAGAGCAGAAGGTTGTGATATCTGTGGGACATTTGATTGAAAGAAAAGGAATTCTGGATTTTCTTGAACTGGCCAGAATGATGCCGAAAGTACAGTTTATCTGGTTTGGAGGCGGTAATGAAAGCCTGGTGACAGCAGAAATCAAAGAGGCGATATCAAAGAAACCGGATAATGTATTGTTTGCAGGATTCGTAAAGTCTGATGAACTGCGTGATGCATATTGTGGGGCAGACGTATTTTCGTTTATGAGTTATGAGGAAACGGAAGGAATCGTTGTTTTAGAAGCTCTTGCCTGTGAAATTCCGACAATAGTAAGAAACATTCCTGTGTATGAAGGATGGCTTGAAGATGAAAAACAGGTATATAAAGCAGAGACAATAAAAGAGTTTCAGGAAAAGATAACTGCGATTTTCAGTCGGGATGTTCGTTTGATGAAAAAGGAAGAACGGAAAATTGCTTGTAATAAAAGTCTTGGAAAAGTTGGAGAACGATTGCTGAGGCTATATTTTGAAATGGAATAAGGGACGTTCAGCCGCGCCATTCGCAAAAGCGTGCCTGCGGCACTTGTCGCTGCTGCGCAGCTATTTTGCTCATAGAGTGGCGCTCATCTCATCCGTATATGTATAATTGTATAATCAGCCGTCCTTTCATGCGAGCATGAAATCCGTCTGACTATACGGATGGCTGAACTGATGTCAGAATATTCTGAATTGCGCAAAATATAAAAACAACATTGA
>NZ_JAQFCE010000059.1:0-1961 GCF_027690675.1 Bariatricus sp. TF06-38A | reverse complement strand
TTATTTTTTTTGACAACAAAAAATAACTTTTCAAAAAATAGTATATAATCGTTTATAATGAGCAGAATAAATGTAAGAGAAAAATTTATATGAATACATATGAATATATTTTATAGTACGCATAATTTTAAAAGAAAAATATTAGTTATTTATTGATATATTTTTTACGTGATATATAAGATGCAATTCTGAAATATAGGATAGGTAAGGTTTATAAGTATCTTTGAGGAAAAACTCAATAATGAGTTGGTATACAATTATTATGAGTGAGTAAAGAGGCGTAAATTATGTAGAATATATTCAATACTAATTAAGGAGTATTGAATATGGCAGGATTAAATAGAATTAAGGAGCTGAGAATAGCAGCCGGTCTGAGCCAGAGAAAATTGGGTAATTCGATTGGGACGGCTCAGCAAACTATAAGTAGATTGGAAAAGGGAAATTATTCTCCACCTGTAGATTTAATTATTAATTTGGCAAAATTCTTTGACTGCTCAGTGGATTTTTTATTAGGGCTTTCAGATTTTAGAGAAAAATTTGAAGATAGAAGATATTTAAATAGCAAGCTAGAAGAACATTACGAAGTGATAAAAATGTATGATCAATTAGGAAATACTAATAGAAAAACGCTAAGGATTGTTCTTGAAAGATTAAATCAAACAGAACTAGAGAAGAATGATAAAGGGCGCAGTATTGATGATAAAAGTTGCGATATGTGATGATGATAAAAGTATTGTATCAGAAGTAGAAAATAGATTGGAAAGAATAGGAAGGGAAAAGCTGATAAATATTTCTATTGAAGCTTTTTACAGTGGAGAAGATCTTAATCGTATTTATGAGTTAGGGGAATACTATGACATAATATATTTAGATATTGAAATGACAATTATGGACGGAATTCAAGTGGCAAAAATCATTAGAGAAAAAGATAAATATGCAATTATAATTTATATTTCAAGCCATGAAGAATATTTAATACAATTATTTGAAGTTGAACCATTTAGGTTTATAAAAAAGCCTATAGATTTTTGTTTGTTTGATAAATATTTTTTAGAAGCCTATAACAAAATACTCCGTGAGGATATGTATTTCCAATTTGAGTTTAATAGAAATAATGTTAAAATCCTATATAGTGATATTATGTATTTTGAAAGTCATGGGAGATGCATAAGCATTATACAAAAGGATGGAAAGGAAGATAAATTTAATAGTAAGTTAAATTCCATAGAAAAAATCACAGAAAAGGGGAAACATCCTTTTTTGAGGATTCATCAATCATATTTAGTGAATTTTCATTATATTAAAAAAATTTGCTTTTCAAAAATAGAGCTATATAATGGAAAAGTTCTATATATAAGTGAAGAAAGGCAAAAAGATATACGTGAAAAATATAGTCAAATACTGAAAGGTTTTTAAAATATGGCAGATACATTGCTAAATTACGGAACATATATAATACTTCTTTATATTATTAAAGAATATTTAGATATTTTCTTGACAGTAAAGGATTATAGAAAAATCAAGATTTTTGCAATTTGGACTTCATATTTTATACTGCAATTAATAGTTTCACCTATTATTAAAGTACCTATAATTAGTACATTGTTTAATATAGGAATTTTATTTAGTTTATGTGAAATGGCATATCAAGGAATTAGAAGAACAAAGCTTATTTTAACAGTTTCGTTTGTGACTTTATGGATGATAGTGGAGCTATTGACAGGATATATACTTATTATCGTAAATATTAAAGTAAGTGATGTTGCGTTTTTAGGATCAATAATATCTAAAATAGTTTTATTCGCAATTTTGAAAATTATTCGTAGTAAAGTTCATATAACAGATTTGGAGGATATAGGTTTTAGGTATTGGATTTCTTTATTGATTTTGCCTAGTTGTAGTATAGTTTTAATTTATAATCTTTATACTTTGGAGTATAAAGATGCAGAATATGTGCACTT
>NZ_JAQFCE010000058.1:0-2058 GCF_027690675.1 Bariatricus sp. TF06-38A | reverse complement strand
GGGGCTGTCGGTAAATAACGTTTTTTAAAGCTGACAGCACCAAACAAAAATATCCTGACAGTTACAAGGCTTTCTGGCTCTGCAACTTGTTCAGGATATTTTTATTTTGATAAATACTTTCTGGTTTTGGCCGCAAAAAATCCTTGCTTGGATTTTTTTAGCCGCATTTTTTCTAGGCAGTTTTTCCTTCAAATTTTCTCAGTTTTTCATATAAAAAACGATGATATTTATTTATATTTCTGCCAATGGCATATAGCATGAATTCTTTATATACCTTATCTGCCGAGCGGTAATTAAAACGCCGGAAGTTCTCGTTTTCCTTGATGTCTCCAAAATGTCCCTCCGTCTGAATGGAACGTGTCTGGCGTTTCAGGATTCCGCGTTCGCTCTGGATATTGGCATGGGATCTTTCTTTCAGTTTCTCCCATTGTTCATTGATCTTCATGACTTTGTTCTTTTCGGCATCTTTCTCCGCATCATACTTATACAGACAGCGCACTTTGTGTTCACATCCGCTACAGTCTGCACAGCCATATACCTCAAAGATCTGTGTATATCCATCCTGCTCTTTGCTCTCTGTCCTGAGATGCCGCAGTTCACGTCCGTCATGGCAGATATAGAACTGTTCATCTTCAAAGATCCCTGTCCTCATGTTGTAATATTTACTGATATCTTCTGAATAAGCGCATGTTTTTCGCTTTTCATGATCCTGCAGTTTTATATAACTGGATATTTCATTCTGTTTTAAATAAAGCAGATTTTTTTCACTACAGTACCCGCTGTCCGCAGTTACTTCTTCCAGAATACTCCCGAAAGCATTCTTATGTTTTTCAATGACTGGGATCAGGGTATTATAATCGGTGCGGTCGCTGCTTACATATCCATGTACGATAAAATAATTCTCTACCGCAATCTGAACATTATATGCTGGTTTTAACTGTCCGTTCAGCATGTGATCTTCTTTCATACGCATAAAAGTTGCTTCCAAATCTGTTTTGGAATAACTGTTTCTGTCTTTTCCCATGATCTCAAAGCATTCTTTATATTCCATCAGTCGTTTTCCGCATTGTTCCAGTTCCTCATGCAACTGTTGAAGTGCAGGCTTTCTTTTCCCTTTTCCGTAAACGAATTCGATTCCCTCGTTGTCTGCGATCATCGTGAGATTGTTCTGGAGTTTCCGTATTTCGAGTGGAGAACAGTTATCAATCTCTATAATACGGTTATTGGAGAGTTTTTTATGTTTTGCAAGCTTTCGTTTTCTGTTCTTTTCGATCACTTCCCGGACCTTGTCCATTCCTTCAATCACAAACATCTGTGCATTTCCAAGCCCATACTTTACCCCATAATCATTCTCCTGCAAAAAAGCATTATATTTTCCAAAAAGCTGGTCGATAGAATCCAGGAGGCCTGCAAGATGGTAATTAATGCTTCCGCGCCATACAAAAGTATAACGGTTCGCATTTGCCTCTATCTTTGTACCGTCAATAAAAAGTTCTTTTAATGTGACTAGCCCTTCTTTCTGCAGCCGCCGCATAAACTGGTAATTCAGATCATCCAGGATATCAGATGTCAGCTTCCTGTTTTTAAAGTCATAAAAAGCATCACGTTTCGGTTTTTGTCCGCGCGTCAGCCAGATAAAAGCAAGGTCTCTTTCACACAGATCAACAATACGGTCAACAGAACGTATCCCCCGCATATTTGCATAGGTAACTACAGCATACATCATAATTGGGTTGTACCCGGTTCTTCCCTTATCTGAACAATTGGCTAATAAGCCAGAAAAATCTAATTCCTCCATCACTTTTTTCAGGGTATAGACTGGATCGTCGTCAGGTAAACTCAATTCGAAGAAACTAAAGTTAATTTTCTGTTGCCCTAATTCAAAAAAATCATTATAATAATTATTGGTTAGCATAGTTACATTATAACATGTAACGGAGAGAAAGATGGTTGTCATTAGCCATCTTTTTTTCTTTTTTCAGATAAATTTAGGGAGGGTATGACTCGTTGTGAGTCATACCCTCCCTGATTTGGAACTATCTATTTTCCGACAGTCCC
>NZ_JAQFCE010000057.1:0-2543 GCF_027690675.1 Bariatricus sp. TF06-38A | reverse complement strand
GAACGAATGGTCCTATTTCTTTTAGGGACTTATTTCACAGCCCCTTTCTTTTTAATTGCACTTATTCTTTTGTCCAGTCTTTAGTTTTCTCTATCCTCAAGATATTCCGCAAGGCTGTAATACAGTTCGCCTGCTATTCCACGTGTCTGATTTGCGGCAGTCATGGAATTCAAGATTGCCTCCTGCTCTGCTTCTGCCGCAGCAAGGAAAGCACGGTCGATTATGTTTTCCGGAATTGCTGATATCTGCACAAGTTCCTCCTCATAGCCGGATGGGATTCTGTTTGCAGTCGTAAATCCAATCATAATCTCCCCACTGCCATGACCTGTATAACCACCGGTTCGTGCGATACCAACACCGGTTCTTTTCAGAATCCGTTTGAGCTGACGACTTGTCAATGGAAGGTCTGTAGCCAGAATACTCATAATAGAACCTTTATCTTCTTCAGATGCAGCCATATCACTCTTTTCCTGTTTCCATTCCAGAATTTTAGGACCAACAGCTTCGCCATTCAGTACAAAATCTTTCGTTGCACCAAAGTTTGACTGAACCAGAACACCGATGGTGTATTCTTTTTCTCCAATCGTGATCACGCGGGATGCAGAACCGATTCCACCCTTCATGCCATAGCAGGTCGTACCGGCACCGGCACCTACATCACCTTCTTCGAATTCTTCCGATGCTAATGCAAAAGCCTCGCGCACTTCTTTTTCACCAATTGCACGTTTCTGGATATGATTGATCCGACAGTCATTGCACTCGCCTACGACCGGATTGATACTCTGAGGTTCTATTCCATCCTTCCGGCACTGTTCAATCACGATCTCAACCATTGCATCCAAAACCTTTCCGACATTTAACGTATTGGTAAGAGCAATCGGTGTCTCGAGGGTCCCCAGCTCCTCAACCTGCACAACACCGGCACTTTTTCCAAATCCATTATGAATGTATGCAGCTGCCGTATAGTGCTTGGCAAATGCATTGTCCGGTCCAGGAACGATCACGGTTACACCAGTATGATTTTCTTCTGTCTTCACCGTACAATGCCCTACCCGTATACCAGGCACGTCCGTAATTGCATTCCTTTCTCCTGTTTTTACTCTTCCGGGTACAATTCCAAAGTCCCGAATCCTTTTTGCCCCATTTTGGTTTCCTCCTTGGATTTTGTTGTATTTTTCAATACATGCTGATTTCAGTATAGCACATTTTCTCCGTTGAATGATTTAATATTTCATTTTATGAGTCTGACTTTCGTGATCATCTCTGTTTTTACCGGTCTGTGATAGACAAATCCTGACTGCGGTTCAATGGCTTCTTCTACTTCTACATGTTCCAGTCGTTCAATCTCATCCCAGCCATCGATCACTTTTCCGATTACGGTGAAATTACCATTCAATCTCTCGGAGGCAGCAAGGGTGATATAGTACTGGCTGCCGGAACTGTTCTCTGGATCTCCTGCCATGGCAACAATCCCCCGATGAAAAGTAATTTTGGCATTTTCAGGATTGGTTTTAAATTCCGGTTTGATCATGATATCGATTTGTGGATCAACACCATCAAAAAACAGTGGCTGAAGGACAAATCCCGGTTCCAAACGTTCAATGGCTCTTCCGTCAAATATTCTCTTCTCTGCGAGTCGCATAACACTTGCGCAGGCAATCGGTGCAATTTCCGGCCATAATTCAAAGTGTATCACAGCATTCTCATTTACAGTTATTTCGATGATTGGTTTTTGATTCATTTTCATATTTCCTTTATCTCATTATTTTTTTCGAGGGTCAACCCACCCGTGTATGTCCCTCTTTGTATTTCATTATACAGCTTTTGCTGAAATACTCAAAGTGGAAGTTACCGCCCAAATCCTACTTCGACCAGGTTGGTTCTTCTTTCCCGGTATAATTGAATTTACCATCATTTTACTGCGATATACTTGCAAGAGATTTTTACACCTTTCAGGTTTCTGTTTGTGTGTAACAAACAAAGTGATTTGACTTTTTTGTACGCCAGAATAAAATAAAAATGGTGATTTTGCATTTTATTGACTGTATTCTGACCGGATACTCTGATTTGTGCGTAAAGAATAAATGACAACATAACAAAAATAAAAAGAGGAATACAGAATGAAGAGTACAAAATTATTTCGGAATGTAACGACATATGACAAAGACTTATATGAGAAAACCTTGAAGGAAGATGCCAGAGAAGAAGGCAGAGTGGAAGGACGCGCTGAAATCAGAGCAGAATTAAATGAATTTAAACTACTAAACAAATGTCTCCTAAAAGCCAAACGCTACAGCGAACTCGAACGTGCTACCGAAGACATCGAATACCAAAAGAAACTATTAAAAGAATTAGGCATTGAATAATCCCAAAACATAAATCCCATGTCCGATCACAAACTAAGATGCAATTCATCTTTTCCTGTCATCCGACATGGAATTTTTCTTTTTTATTCTATAGAAAATTTTATTCTTTCTTAATTGCTTTTCACAAAAGACTCCAGTACCATTTGAATAGGCGTATGTAGAAAATCGAATCATATA
>NZ_JAQFCE010000056.1:0-2824 GCF_027690675.1 Bariatricus sp. TF06-38A | reverse complement strand
GTGTGACACGTTCTACGCCTAAAACGGTGGGAATAACCGACAAAAGCGTAGCCTAAAGTCACAAACAATTAAATAAATGTGGTTTTAGAGAACTGCATAACTGAAATCTCAAATGACGGGGTAACGCCCTGAAGGGGATTCACTAATACTCCGAATAGCGTCAGCCGAATACAGACGGTTGGGGTTATAAGCTCGGGGAAGTCGTGCGAAGCACACCCTAACGCTTAATGGCGAGGAAAGATTCGTAGAGGTACGGGTTGTGTGTGACGGTGCGGGTGGGGTTGCCATATGGTTAGAATGACCAAAAAGGCGGTCTGACAAAGATTCCGAATGTACGGCTCTAAACGAATGGCTTGCAGAAATGCAAGTGTACCAATGGGTACGCAAGCGGGGCAAAGTAAAAGTTGTTAGTATGAAATGCCCTCTGTGTTTACAGGACACAGGTATCTTGAGGGATTCGCTCGAAGATAATGCTTGCAGGGCTAAAGGAACGACCTAAGTGGCAACAATCCTAAGTTATGCGGAACGTGGAAAGCAGCCAATACGGGAGCTGACTGTATCAGCGGAAAAAGTACCGTAGTTGTATCGAAAAGGAAAGGGATTGAAAGAGCCTTTCTATAATAAGTGCATTAGTGGCTGTGAGAGTAGAGGCACAGTACCTGTGAAGCCGTAACAATAAGCGGTGGAGGGATAGCCTCAAGCCGATACTAAGATTTTCTTTCATGCCTATATAGTAATCACCAAAATGGAGATTTTCATAGCTGTCGTGGTGCGACTAAGAAAAAATCATTCTCTGATAAGGAGCTGGTTACTATGGCAAAACGAATTGTAAACAAAGCAGAGCGAAATGCAGAAAGGTATGACGCTAAAGAAACAGGCTACCGATTATTTGAGGACAGCCAGAATGGAAAGACATTTGACAGGCTCATGCCGTTGATTGTGTCAGAGCAGAATATCATACTTGCATATCGAAATATCTGTAAAAATAGTGGGAGCAAAACTCCCGGCACAGATGGGAAAACGATTGTAGCGATACAGTCACTGCCCATCGAATCGGTCATTAAAACCGTCAGAAATAAGTTGAACTATTATCAGCCAAAAAAGGTTAGACGAGTTGAAATCCCGAAAGACAACGGAAAAACCCGCCCATTAGGGATTCCGAGTATTTGGGACAGACTGATACAACAGTGTATCTTACAGATACTGGAGCCGATTTGTGAAGCGAAATTTCATGAGCGGAACAATGGTTTCAGACCATATCGGTCAACTCAGAATGCAATCGCACAATGCTATAAAATGGCACAGTTGCAGAATCTGCACTTTGTAGTAGATGTAGACATTGTTGGCTTCTTTGATAATATCGACCACAGTAAGTTGATTCGGCAGTTGTGGGGAATCGGCATACAGGACAGAAAGCTGATTATGATAATCAAGCAGATGCTGAAAGCGGAAATCCTGTTCAATGACATTATAATCACTCCCGAAACGGGTACACCACAGGGGGGATTCTATCCCCACTTCTTGCAAATGTTGTATTGAATGAACTGGACTGGTGGATTGCCAGTCAGTGGGAAATGTTCAAAATCAAAGAGGGTAAAACAGGTTTAGAGTTTAACAAGACTGATAAAGAGGGAAACGTCCTCACAGTAGACAGAACGCAGAAATGGAATAAGCTGAGAGCAAAAACCGATTTGAAAGAAATGTATATCGTAAGGTATGCAGATGATTTTAAGCTATTCTGTCGGGATTATGCAACGGCGAAAAAGGTAATGTGTGCCACAAAACTCTGGTTGGCAGAAAATCTGCATTTACAGACCAGTGGAGAAAAGTCGGGTATCACAAACTTGCGGAAGAATTACACTACTTTCCTCGGTATCAAATTTAAGGTTGTACCAAAAGGCAGTAAGTGGGTAATACGTTCCCACATGGCAGACAAGAGTAAAGCAAAGGTCATTAAAAAGCTAAGTGACGTTTGGAAAGACATAAAGAATCCGAGCAAACAAAGCGAGATAGACCGAAATATAAGTCTTTATAATGCAATGGTTATGGGAATGCACAACTATTACTGTATGGCAACTATGGTATCAGCAGACTTTGCGGAAATCGCCTTTAAAGTAACGGGAAAAAGTAACGGCATGAATCATAATAACCGCTGTTACCCCATAGAACGTCAAGGCGAGATAACCAGCAAGTTTATTCAGGAAAAGTATGGAAAGTCTAAGCAGTTCCGATGGATAAAGGGAAGAATGATTATCCCTGTTGGATATGTGGCTTATGAATACCCCAAATATAAAAGGCGTGAAGTCAATAAATATGTGAGGAAGTATTCAGACATCGAAAACTGTATCAGCTACGATGTTATGAAATACATGATGGAAAATGCACATCTCTACCCTACGTTGGAGATGGCAGACAACGCTCTTTCGAGATATATCGCACAAAAAGGCAAATGTGCGGTAACGCACAATGCCCTGTCAATATCAGATATGGTATGTGTGCATATCAAACCATGTAAGGGAGAGCGAAACGACACTTACAGGAATTTGATTATCCTGTCAAAAGAGGTGTCAGAACTGGTTGGAGCAACGAATCCTGTAAAAATTGGAAAGTTGCTTAAAGACTTACAGTTGACCGAAGAAATGAAAGATAAAATCAATAAACTCCGAAAACACAGAGAGTTGGAGGAAATACAATTCGAGGACTATATAGGCACTAAAAAGTAATCTTAGTCGGTGGAACGCCGTGTGATGGGAAACTATCACGCACGGTGTGGAGCGGGGGAAAAGCCCGAGGTGGAAACGCCAGAGGCTTACCTATCGCTATT
>NZ_JAQFCE010000055.1:0-3314 GCF_027690675.1 Bariatricus sp. TF06-38A | reverse complement strand
TTTCAATGTTCTTAAATTTAGCCTTGACTTTTTATTTGCAGGCTAATTTATCTTAAAACTATATAATCTCATCTTTCTGTTTTGGCAGCTCTATAACAAATCTGCATCCACCATATTCACGGTTTTCTGCTTTGATTGTTCCTCCGGCACTATCTACAATCCGTTTTACAAGTGCAAGACCTAGGCCATTTCCTTCTGCTTTATGAGATCCATCTACCTGATAGAACTTGTCAAATATTCTGGATTTTACATCATCCTCTATTCCTGGTCCTTCATCTTCCAGAATGAACTTAACAGAATCCTGTTCTTGTTTCAGAAACATCATAATTGTCCCCTTTGAAGGGCTGAACTTAATCGCATTATCCAAAAGATTTATCCAGATATGCATAAAAAGTCCTTCATTCCCAGTATATTTAATTTCCTCCAATTCTACCTGAAAACCAATTTCTTTTTCTGTCCATTTTGTTTCCAATGAAAGAAATGCCTGGCGGATCTGTTCATCCAGACGATATTCTGTTTTTTTCATTGGTATATTCTGATTCTCTAACTTGGATAACAGCAAAATATTACCAACCAATCCGGAAAGTCTTTGGGTGTTAAATAAGATTTTTTCTACATATTCCTCTTGATCCGGAGACAGTTCTTCTCCCTGAAGCAGCATTGTATATCCTTCAATGGCATTAATCGGGGTCTTAAACTCATGAGAAACATTAGATACAAAATCCATCTGCAGCACCTCTGTTGCACGAAGTTCTTTTGTCATAACGTTAAAACTTTGATAAGATTCTCCAACTTCTGCTATGCGGCTGTTCGTTTCCAAATGCTGTTCAAAATCTCCCTGAGAAACTTCCTTCATTGCTTTACTAAGTCTGGTAATTGGTTCCAGTAACTTTGCATTGATAAAGGAAGTGATCAGCCCTGCAATCAATGTATTGAAAATCAAAAGCCAGCCAAGCACAGATATGCTGCCCGGCAGATTAAAAAAATGATTCAAAAAAGCAAATAATAAAGCAGATATGACTGTTGAAAATACAAGTGCCAGCCAGATTGCACCAGTCAGACAGGATCGGATCCGCAATCCTTTTTTTTTCTTTTGTTCCATTATTTTTTCACCACCTTGTATCCAATTCCACGCATTGTTACGATTTCAAAATCCGGGTTATCTTTAAAACGCTCCCTGATCCTTCCTATATGTACCTCTATCGTATGTGGGTCTGCCTCCGTCTCGTATCCCCATACTTCATCCATCAACTGTTGTTTTGTAAATGTTCTGCCTGGCGAAGCTGCAAGCTTATATAAAAGCAGGAATTCTTTTTTAGGCAAAACAAGACTTTCCTTATCAGTTGTAACCGTCATTGCATCATAATCAAACTCTGTTGAACCGATCACAATTTTGTGTTCATTCAGTATCTGTGCACGGCGAAGCAGTGCTCCGACTCTTAAAACCATTTCATTCACATTTACCGGTTTTACCATATAATCGTCACTTCCCGAAAGAAATCCCTGGCGCATATCATCAAAGGAACCTTTCGCAGTGATCATAAGTACCGGTATCTGATATCCTGCTGAACGGAGTTCCGACACCAGTTCATAACCATCCATAACCGGCATCATAATATCAGAAATGATCAGATCAATATATTCCTTATCCAATACTTCTAATGCCTGTGCTCCATCCGATGCACTTTTGACTTGATATCCATTCTTCTCAAGCACTTTTTGGAATAGCTGGCTTAATTCTTTATCATCTTCTACAATCAATATTTGAAACACGTTTTCCTTCCTCCTTATTAAAACAGATACCTTGCCCATCCAAGCAGATGCTGTACCAAAAATATTTTTCTCTGACGTTTCTTTGTTAATTCGATTGGCTCTACATGATATGGATCACGATAGGTTCCATCTTCCAATACCTGGCGGGACACTCTTTCATATTCCATCATGCCCTCTTCCAACTGTTTATTAATATCTTTACTGCGAATTACAAGCATCAGTTCCGTATCCAGATATGCACTTCTCATGTCCATATTAAAGGAACCGATTACAGACAGATCATCGTCAATCAGAATACTTTTTCCGTGGTATGAATAACCGCCTTCATATTCCCAGATATTAATTCCTGTACTTAAGATTCTATTTCTGTTTTTCGCATAATCGGCAGACCCAAATGGATTCCCATTATTCGCAACTGAATTTGTCATGATAGAAAAATCTGAAACGTTCTCTGCAATCTCCTCCCATGTATTATACATCATATCATTACAGATAATATATGGCGTGTGGATCTTCACACGATTTTTTGCATTTTTCATCAATTCTCCCAACTGATACCACACTACTGGTTCTTTGGAACCTGTGTGAATAGGATTTGACACTAATGTAATCTTTTCTGTCTCAAAAGTTTCGTCCGTATAATCGGTCTCGCAGATTCTTTCCTTATTCTCTTCAAAATATTTCTGATAGCTGTTCTGCAGCTCTAAAACTGCGTTCTTTACAGATTTTCTATTTGCCAGTTTTTTATTGTTATGAAAATAACCACTGTCTTCCTGATTCCATATGGTTTCAAAATAATCTGACAACTGGTTAACTGAATTTTCTTTCTCAGGTTCATCGCAAACCACTAACACGTCTCTGTCATAGTTCTTATGTCCCGGAAAATCACCCAGGAAATAATTGTATGTATTTCTTCCCCCAAGAATATATCTCTTTCCATCTGCAATCAAATATTTATCATGCATTCTACCCATCATTTTCCACGGTTTCAACGGATTGGCCTTATTATACAGTTTAATTTCAACATTCTCATGGGAAGATAATCCATAGAAATACGGATTTCCTTCCATATCAATCCAGCTCTCCATTCCATCTACTAACAGACGAATATGTACACCTCTGTCTGCCGCATCATGCAGTGCTCCTAAAATCAATTTTCCACTTTCATCGGATTGAAATGCAAAAGTAGAAAGAATAATTTCCTTTTTTGCATTCTTGATCAAACGCACTCTTTGTAAAAGCGCTTCTGGATTCTTTTCTATGATTACTGCCCGTTCTGTATTTTCACTGCATTCGTTCCATGACCCATTTTTTGTTTCTTTTTTGGTTGTATTGGACACTTCCGGCTGCTTTTTATATGCAACGCAGATTCCGAGCAATTCATAAAAAGCCACACATAAAAAAATTGCCAGTATAACAAGAAGGATTTTACATATTTTATGCTTTTTCATTGTACATCACCTGATTCCTTTTTATTTCATACTTATACAATACAAAGTCAATCTCAATTTAACCTCAACAAGGTTTGTTTTTTTCATCCA
>NZ_JAQFCE010000054.1:0-3560 GCF_027690675.1 Bariatricus sp. TF06-38A | reverse complement strand
AGCTCTTTGTTAATCTCATGCAACGCATCCTTCTCCCCATACATTTTCCCAAACACTTCAAAGTTTGCTACAAAGCTACTGTATGGGTGCAAAGATGCATAGCTGAAAGTTTCACTTGCAGAACTTCTATTCCCAGATTTTTTCTTGATGAATAAAACTCCCTCTCCACAATGGCTTTCCTCCGATGCAACCAGTTTTACCCGCAAATCCTTCCACAAATAACGTTTTGACAGGAAAAGAAACTTCCGGATACAGCCTTTTTCATCCATCTTTAAACGGTAACTTTTTCTACTTATTCTTCCAGATAAAAATCGGATATACAATAGATATCAGTAGTAAAAACCAAACAGCTGCCGCGAGTAAGATCCAGGCAGTTCCATTTCTTCTGGACTGTAATCTTCCCTTTTTATCTTGAAAAATATCAAAGTTTTTCGGGCGCTCTGTTTCAAAATCAACTCCCCATTCTTTTAGTTTTGAAAGTAACTCTTCTTTTTCGACTGCCATCATTTCTCCATTTATATATTTAGTCCAATTAGTTTCGACTAAAATTGGTTTATGCATCTTAAAATTAATATTAAAACTTTCAAAAGGATATCTTATATTAAAAAATTCACAGTTACTATCTTGTTTCGGTTGATAATCATACGCAGCAAGAAATACTCCCTCTTCATAATACTTCCCTAAATTTTTTCGTAATTGTTTAATTTTTAAATCACTCCATTTATATTTTTTCTTGTAAAACCACATTTTTGCCAAAACACCTGTTTTGTCTAAAATCAAAACTCTTCCTATGTTTCTCCAATATCGATAAATATTTGATAGCACTAATAGGACCAATATTGTCAACATAAATATTAATTTCTGCACATCCTGTTTTGTTCTCATAATATCTGTCAATACAAAATATATTAACATTACACAAATTAGTACTACACTTATTACAATACTAAAAATTTTTCCAATAAGATAGCCTATCCACTCTTGATCTGATTGTATAATTAACTTCTCCTGATCTTTTTCCATTTTCTTTCCTTCTAAAGAAAGGGGGACTATGTTTTTTTCACAGCCCCTTTCTACATACTATTTTATCTATACCGCAGCTGATTCATCTTAAATACAAAATGCTTCCATACTTTTTCCCGCTGTTTCTTTGTTCTATTTTTTAACACTGTATTTGTCTTTTTTTGACTTTGTGTATAGTTTTTCTTCTTCCATTTCCTCATCACCTACTCTGCTTTCGGCAGTCCTTCTACCTCCACTCCCCATTCTTTCATTTTTTTCAGAAACAGCTCTTTGTTAATCTCATGCAACGCATCCTTCTCCCCATACATTTTTCCAAACACTTCAAAATTTGCTACAAAGCTACTATATGGATGCAAGGACGCATAGCTGAATGTTTCACTTGCAGAACTGCTATTCCCAGATTTTTTCTTGATGAACAAAACACCTTCTCCACAATGACTTTCCTCCGATGCAACCAGTTTTACTCTCAAATCCTTCCACAAATAACGTTTTGACAGGAAAAGAAACTTTCGGATACAGCCTTTTTCATCCATCTTTAAACGATAACTTTTTCTGCTGGTTATTACCACATAAACCGGAACAAGAGCTATAAAAAATGGAATAAAGATAGCAATCAGTACTGGATTCTTCCAGATAAAGATTGGATATATGATAAAACTTAAAAGTAAAATCCAAACAGCAGCCGCGAGTAAGATCCAGGCGGTTCCATTTCTTCTGGACTGTAATCTTCCCTTTTTGTCCTGAAAAATAGCCCAGTTTTTCGGGCGCTCTGTTTCAAAATCAACTCCCCATTCTTTTAATTTGGAAAGCAACTCTTCTTTTTCGACCGCCATTATTTCAGCATTTATATATTGCTGAGTTTTTTGATTAGCCAAAATAGGTCTATGCATCTTAAAATTAATAACAACACTGTCAGAAGGATATCTTATGGAAAAAAGTTCACAATTACTGTTTTGTCTCGGTTGATGCTTGTGCTTCGTAAGAAATAATCCCTCATCATAACAATACTCTCCTATATTTTTTCGTACTTGTCTGAATTTAAAATCATTCCAACCATACTTTTTTTCTTTAAACCATAACTTAATCAAAATCCCCGTTTTATCCAATACTAATTCTCGTCCTATATTTCGCCAAATACGATAAATATCTAATATGAATAATATTGTAACTATTATCAAAGGACTGCTTAATAATTCTATTTCCCATTTAGGCACCGATGATGGATATAACATAAAAAAACTAATCATTGCTATTATCCCCACACTACCAATAACATGTGACGTCGTATCAGCCTTTATTTCCTGTATCCATTCCTTATCTGATTTTATAACTATTATTTCGCTATTTTCTTTTTGTTCCATTACCTGACCTTTCACAGAAAGAGCAAATAAATCTTTGCTCTTTCCATACTTATATTGCTTTTATCTTTCTCTCAATTGATTCATCTTAAATATAAAATACCTTAACGCTCTCTCTTTTTGCTTCTTTCCACTATTTTTATTTATTGATTTTGACTTTCTTTGATTCTGCGTATGATTTTTCTTCGTATTTGTTTTTTGATGTGAAAATGATGCCACTATACCTGTTGTAGTCAAACTATTTCCCATTCCAAAAATACCTGTTGATATTTTATTCACTACTGTAGGTATATCTGACTTCACTCCTATTAACGAACTAACACTTACAGCCGTACATACTATCGTCATTCCGCCTTTCCATAATGCAGTTTTCAAATTATCTCCACAAAATAAACTATAAAGAGTAGTCCCCACTCCTGATATAAGAATACTAGCTACTGTTGCATAAAAATTATTTTTTATGTAACCACCAACGAAACCGGCTGTGGCAGCAATTACCAAGTCTCCAATTCCAAACTCCTGTCCCGTTGCCTTTGCCGCAATATAACATGTCGCCACGTTTGTTACCATTCCGAGTACACCAAGCCCCACTTGAGCTGCTGTAATCACAAACATCCCTGCATCATCCCGATACATCACCGGATTATCATCACAGTAAGCATACAGATTCTTCTCCGTCAGCTGCTCTGGATCCTTCGTCAGTACACTCGCATCATCTGCATTCAGGAATCTTCTCACCTTCGGGTCGTAGTATCTTGTCTGCAGATAATACAGTCCCGTCTCCTGATCGTAATAGTAGCCTCTGTACCGCAGCGGATTGATCTGTGCAAGACCGAATCCTGAAGCATCTGATGACACCAGAAGTCCTCCCCATGCATCATATCTATATACTACAACCTGGCTTCCTTTACTGTCAACAATCCCGATGATATCTCCCTGAGGGAGTCTTCCAGCCCGTTTTTATTTCTGCAAATTACTTCCTTCAGAACCTTTCCCTTTCTCCTCCAACACTTCGATCGTCTTGCAAATCACCTCCGGTATCGGTACTCCCATCAGTCCTGCATTCTCCACAATTGACACTGCTTCATTTGCTATAAACGCAATACATACTGTATCCCTCAGATAACTTGTTCCCATCAGCAGATCCAGTCTTACTGCAATCAATACAAATAACAACAC
>NZ_JAQFCE010000053.1:0-3987 GCF_027690675.1 Bariatricus sp. TF06-38A | reverse complement strand
CAATTTTATATTGCAATGACTAGAAAAATATTTAGGAGAAGATAGATATAAACAGTAAGTCAAACACACAAACTATGGAGTCTTTAGTCGGTTTAATAAAATTTTAGATAGAAAATAAATCATTCAATGTCATTTAGATAAGGTTTTTTATGACAAAAAGACAGATTGCATATCTGCCTCATAATGCAGTATAATAGTAACGAGATTTATGTAACCCGATACATGAAATCCCTATTTCTCTTTGGACTGAGGTGGATAGTGTTTCATCACCGCCGTGTTTGAGATATGCCCTGCATATGTTTACTGCATTTGAAACGGATTTACTCTGCATCTGGAGCATAAACTGAATATACTCGCGGAAAGAAAGTTTGCGGTTCCTGGTAAAATCACTTTCCGGATTACGGCAGAACATGGAGTGAATTTCATCGAGTTCTGTGATGCAGTTGTCGAGTGTGGATTTTAAATTAGATAAGAAAAAATCAGCCATAATGAGCCTCCTTGAAATATGTTTATAATCAAGGCTTGCGCAACATATATTGGCTTACTTGTCAACTGTTTTTTGTAATATTTTTAAAGTTTTTAGGCATAAAAACAGTGGCTTTCTATGACAGAAAACCACTAAAATGATGCTTAACTGAATGGCATTGCTTTATAATCACTTTGAAAAAGGTTGTTTTATGGCGGATAGTCAGACAGTTTTGGATATAAGAGATGATCTTGGAGCAACAATGAATGAATGCAGGGAAGTGACCGAAAAGTACCGCACAGGACGGAGTGCATATTTACGGATCGGACAGTTGTTTATGAGATTGTTTGCAGGACTATTATAGCAGAAAGAAGAGGTGTTCGATATGTGTACAGCAGCAACTTACAAAACAAAAGATTTTTATATGGGTAGAACGCTTGATTATGAATTTTCCTATGGGGAACAGATTACGATAACGCCAAGAAATTACGAATTTGATTTCCGGTTTGCCGGGAAGATAAAAAGCCATTATGCTTTGATCGGAATGGCATTTGTTGCAGGAGGTTATCCGCTTTATTATGATGCTGTTAATGAAAAAGGCCTTGGAATGGCAGGTCTTAATTTTGTCGGCAATGCGGCATATGAAGAGGCTTTGCCGGAAGATGAAACAGAAGTCAGCCAGGTGGCACAGTTCGAGTTCATCCCATGGATCCTTACACAGTGTGCTACTGTAGCAGAGGCGAGAGAGAAGCTGGCAGCAATGAGACTGACAGGCACAGCATTCAGTGAACAGCTGCCGACAGCACAGCTTCACTGGATCATTGCAGACAAAGACGCCTGTATCGTTGTTGAGTCTATGAAGGATGGGCTGCATGTATATGATAATCCGGTAGGAGTGCTTACCAATAATCCACCATTCCTGGGTCAGATGTTTGCACTGAATAATTATGCCGGAGTATCCAGAAAACAGCCGGAGAGTACTTTTGCAGGAGTATTACAGCTTGATGCATATAGCAGAGGAATGGGTGGAATGGGAATACCTGGAGATCTTTCCAGCCAGTCAAGATTTGTGAAAGTTGCCTTTACAAAATTAAATTCGATCTCCGGTGAAGAAGAGGGTGAGAGTGTAAGCCAGTTCTTCCATATCTTAGGATCTGTAGATCAGCAGCGTGGATGTTGTGAGGTGACAGAAGGCAAATATGAGATCACGATATACACGTCCTGTTGTAATACAGCAAAAGGTATTTATTATTATACGACTTATGATAATCATCAGATCACAGCGGTTGACATGCATGCGGAAAATCTGGATTCAGATCAGCTGATCTGTTATCCGCTTCTGTCCAAGGGCGAAGTCAGATGGCAGAATAAATAATACGAAAATGCACGGAGAAAGCATATCGCAGAACAACAGGAGGAAAGACCATGAAAGAAGTTAAAACACCGAAAAAACCACTGGCATATTATTATGGGATTGTGTTAATAGTGCTGATCGTATTTAATCTGGTTGTCACACCAATCCTTATGGAGCATCAGGTAAAGGAAACGGATTATGGAACTTTTATGAGCATGATCGAGAAGAAGAATATCGGTGAAGTAGAAGTTAAGGACAATCAGATCATCTTTACAGATAAAGATCAAAAAAATATTTATAAAACAGGTCTGATGAACGATCCGAACCTGACGGACAGGCTATATGAATGTGGAGCAGTATTCGCAAAAGATATCGATAAGCAGATGTCACCGATCATCAGCTTCCTGCTGACCGGGGTTTTGCCATTGATCCTTTTTATCGCACTGGGAAATTATATGGCGAAGAAACTGATGGAGCATGCCGGAGGAAAAAATTCGATGGCTTTTGGAATGGGAAAAAGCAATGCGAAGATTTATGTGCAATCCAGTGAGGGAATCCGTTTTTCAGACGTTGCAGGAGAAGATGAGGCGAAAGAAAACCTTTCAGAGATCGTTGATTATCTTCACAATCCGAAGAAGTATACCGATGTAGGTGCGTCTATGCCAAAAGGTGTCCTTCTTGTAGGACCTCCGGGAACTGGTAAAACAATGCTTGCAAAAGCAGTTGCGGGTGAATCAAATGTACCATTTTTCTCAATGTCCGGATCAGAATTCGTAGAGATGTTTGTCGGTATGGGAGCTTCCAAGGTTCGAGATCTTTTCAGACAGGCAAAGGAAAAGGCACCATGTATCGTGTTTATTGATGAAATTGATGCCATTGGTAAAAAGCGTGACGGACAAATGGGCGGAAATGATGAGAGGGAGCAGACCTTAAATCAGCTTCTTACAGAGATGGATGGATTTGAAGGAAATAATGGTGTCATCATTCTTGCTGCAACGAACCGTCCGGAGTCGTTAGATCCGGCACTTACACGTCCGGGACGTTTTGACAGGCGTGTGCCGGTTGAACTGCCGGATCTTGCAGGACGTGAAGCAATTTTAAAGGTTCATGCAAAGAAGATAAAAGCATCTGATGATGTTGACCTGCATACGATTGCACGTATGGCATCCGGTGCATCCGGTGCGGAGCTTGCCAATATTATAAATGAAGCAGCATTACGTGCTGTCCGTAGTGGAAGGACCGTTGTAAATGAATCTGATCTCGAAGAAAGTATAGAAGTGGTTATTGCAGGATATCAGAAGAAGAATGCGGTTCTTTCAGATCAGGAGAAGAAGGTTGTTGCATATCATGAGATAGGACACGCTCTGGTAGCTGCATTGCAGAGTCATTCAGCACCGGTCCAGAAGATTACGATCATCCCGCGTACCTCAGGTGCACTCGGCTACACTATGCAGGTTGAGCAGGGTGATAAATATCTGATGACGAAAAAAGAACTTGAGAATAAGATTGTTACATTTACAGGCGGACGTGCGGCAGAGGAGATCGTATTTGGTGAGATCACGACAGGAGCCTCCAATGATATCGAACAGGCAACAAAAATTGCAAGAGCGATGATCACCCGCTACGGCATGACAGATGAATTCGACATGGTGGCAATGGAAACCGTGACCAACCAGTATCTTGGCGGCGATACGTCTCTTTCCTGTTCCACAGATACCCAGAAGGAAATTGATGAAAAAGTCGTGCAGCTCGTAAAAGCAGAGCATGAAAAAGCAAGAAAAATCCTTTCCGAAAACAGGGAAAAACTGGACGAACTGGCTATGTACCTGTATGAGAAGGAAACAATTACAGGTGACGAATTTATGGATATTTTAGACAGAAAATAATGTAGTTAATTAGATAATCAATGTCATTTAGATAAGGTTTTTTATGATGAAAACAGTATATCATATGCGTTCATGCATTGAAAATACTGTTCAGTTAAGAAATGCTGTATTTTTTAGGTGCACTAATGCGTAGAAAGCAGGTGTATGATGAGTTCAAATCATTTTTTGTGTATGACAAAAAGACAGATTGCATATCTGCCTCATAACGCAGTATAATGGTAACGAGATTTATGCAACCCGATACATGAAATCCCTATTTCTCTTTGGACTGAGGTGGATAG
>NZ_JAQFCE010000052.1:0-4166 GCF_027690675.1 Bariatricus sp. TF06-38A | reverse complement strand
CTCTTTAGGGAGACAGTAGTAGCGGTCAATGCATCTGCTGAACGAGCTGAGAATGCTGCAAGCTCTGCGATGGAAAGTGCAGCATCGGCAGATGAGACACTGGCAGAGATCAAACGTGTTGCAGATGGTATTTCGGGAAATATCGAGAACGCCAACACAATGAAGTCTGAGCTCTCTGATATGATCAACAATGCAGGGATAGAGAAGAAAGAGCTGGAATCATCAATTGGAAAAGCCGGAGAAGCTAAGATGGCATTAGACAGCTCCATTAGATCCGCTGGAGAGAAGCAGTTAGCGTTAGACACCACGGTAGAACATGCGAATACAGTAGACGCATCGTTGAAAGAGCATATAGGTAGTGCTGAGCAAATACAGGCAAATGTTGAGCAGATTGCGAACAATAAAGAGGATATTGGTTCACTACAGGAAGAGTTAGGTGATATAGAATCAAAATTTGAGATTGAAACCGAAGCTTTTTCTAATAAATGTTCAATTATTAGAAATAACACACCTAACAATTTCACAGGAAATCAAATAACGGGCGTAAAACAATATTTTGATTTTGGTGAAAACGCAGCACTAACAAAAATAAAGATGAATATTAAAGCATCTAATGACGATACTGTCGTTTTAGAAATCGCCACTCTTGATGGCAATATTATGGCAACAGCAGAAAAGGCGGTTACAACAGAATATACAGATGTTGTGTTTGATTTAGAGAATATTGTTATTAAAGAACCTGTTTCAGTATTTGTATATACAAAAGGAACCAATTTACTGTCATATGGTTTATATGCAACGCCATATGACGATCAATCATTTTCGTATATTTTTCCTGATGGTACAAGGAAATCAGCATTTAAGATTGGTACATCAGAAATACTAAAACCCACAGCATCAAATAATAAGCAATGCTTAGTTTTGTTCTTTGATTATACATCTAAGATCATAAAGAATATCTCTGATTCCATTTCACAAAATATTGATATAACTTTGTTGAAAAGTGGAAAAGCCGCAGACGCTAAAGTAGTTGGAGATAAATTAAGTAAACTAGAGGAAGATTTATCCAACAAAATCACCAAATTTTACGCATCGAATCAGGGCGAAAACCATCTTGACGATTCTGATGACGGGAAAATACAGGATATGATGATTTGTGGAAATAGTAACCAGAATCAAACCAAAGGTAAGAATTTATTGAAATATCCGTATATAGCAGCAGATGATATGTCTCAAGGCATAATATTCACGGATAACAAGGATGGAAGCATTAGTGTTAGTGGAACTGCCACAGGTGCAGCCTATTACAATTTTTACAAGAATATTGATGGCAAGCGTTTAACGCTTGCAAGCGGAACGTATAAGCTAGTTGTAAAAGGGAGAAGTAAGTGTAATGTAGTTGCAAACAATGGTGTAAATTCTGTAAAAAATGAAGGAACATTCACAATCACAGATGGACATAATGAAATCTATTGTTATATTGCAGTACAGGAAGGTGTAACAGTAGATGAAACAATCTATCCTATGATTCAGCTTGCGTCAATCACAGATGAATCTTATGAACCTTACACAGGCGGTATCCCATCTCCATCACCAGATTATCCACAGGAGATTAAGAGCGTGGTGAATCCAACAGTGAAAGTGTGTGGTAAGAATTTATTGGATTGCCGTTCGACTTTATCAAGAACAACTGGCGGCGTTTCTTTTGTTAACAACAAAGATGGAAGTTTTTCGATAAGTGGCAAGAACACATGGTCTTGGAACGCATATGACATTGAGTTTATGGTTTATCAATCTGGAACATACAAAGCTTATAGAGGCACAAATAGCCCTATCCCTAAAGTCATTATATACGATCCCGAAGCGAAAATGAACATTGCGGTAATAACAGATAGTGGGGAAACATTTCAGCTTAAAAAAGGGAAACTGTATTATTACTCTATTGTATTTACCGACGTTACCTCGTATATAGATGTTACATACAAACCATTTTTGACAGTGGACGTGACAGGAACTTATGCAGATTATGAACCATACACCGGACAGTCCATCACACTTCCATATACATTAAATGCCATCCCAGTAGCATCTGGCGGCAATGTAACGATTGATGGTCAGCAGTATATTGCAGATTATGTGGATGTGGAACGTGGAAAAGTAGTTAGAATGTGTGGAAGGGAAGCACTTAATACAAAAAAACGGGGAGATTAATGAAGAATATCGATTAGCTATCAGACTTGATACTCGTGCGTGTACAGATGGTAGTAAAGAGTGCATATTTTCAGTATTTAAATGGACTAGTTGGGAAACATGTGTAGCTGGTACATTGGCATATATTAAAAATATAAAAAAACCAAATAATGAATTGTATACCGCGCAAGAATTAAAAGAGTTGAGCCTTGATTTTGAAGTGGTTTATCAATTAGCAGAGAAACAAGAAATTGACCTCACTACAGAACAGACACAGGCATTTAAAGCACTTGCAACATATTATCCGACTACAAACATCAGCGTCAATTCAGAGCAGTTGGACGGATATACGGTATTTAACTATCCGATTAGCATGGCTAATGGATGGAACTATGTAAAACAGCAGTTAGGAGACACTAGAGACTACATCTACGACATGGATGCTAAGGCGCAGGATATTGACATCCAGAGCGCAGAAGCCTATGTTAACAGTGAATATGCAGTAGTATTAACAGAATTGGAGGTATGATTATGTTATACAAGACACTGAAAAAATTAAAGGAAAGAAACGGTCTGACAGAAGATCTGAAGAATAAGATTGACATTTTCTTCGCCACGGGCAGGATTACAGAGGAACAGTACAATGAGCTGATGGATGTTAATAAGGAAGAAGAACCGAAAGCGGGAAATAATTAACTAAATAGATCGAAAATGGTAGAACAGGCAAAGGAACGTGGAAAACTCACAGAGGAAGAGTATGAGATGCTGTTTAAAGAGGAATATCCGGGAGAGTAGAGGTGATTATATTGGAATCCAAGCCTATCAAGAATTAACTACTTATGCCGGAACAACCATCGTGGAGAACGATGCAGAATGCTACATGGAAGTCTCTGCCGGTGGTGGAGATGCATTAAGAGCCAAGAAGCTGGCGTTGATACTGGGAGATTAGAGATAAGACAAAGAGATTGAATCTTATATATAAAAGTGGTACACTGTCTTTTACAAAAATACGAAGGAGAAACATCGATGCCAAAAGAAGTAATTATCTCGCTTATTTCCACTGTTTTAGGGACGGTTGTTGGATGGATTTTAAATTGTTTTTCGCTTAATACGGGGAGAATAGTAATAGAAATTAATGATTTTCATGCAGCTCCGCAAGAATTTGTACATACATATTCAAATGGTCAGTACACTGAAATAAGAGGGAAAAGGATTATTGCCTCGTTTGAACTATTAGTGACCAATAAAAAACAAACAACGTGTGGGGTTAATAATTGTAAAGTATATCTTGAAAATAAAAATGGGGAAAAACAGTATTTTACAGATTTAACAGAACAAATGGCAGTGTTTTACGATGGTACAGATTTATTAAATATACCAGGGAGAACAACAAAAAGCAAAAAATAGAGAAAGAACTTATGCTTTGGCGAAAACAGAGTCTAAAAGGGAGTGTGATATGCTTAGAATATAGGATTAATGGGAAAAAGAAAATACATAGATGTATGCTAGGAGAAATGAAAGAGTAGAGTCGTGCTTATTAATACGGCTTCTACTCTTTTTATATGCAGAAAGGAAAGCACATGGAAATCAGAGCAAGACCGAAAGGTCTTATTTTTTTATCGAAAAATCAGCTATTGGATTCGGTTGTAGATTCTAGTGAGTTAAATCAGTACAACATATTAAACACACACGAGGAATTATAGTTTTTGAAAATGAGGTATCGAAAAACATCGAACTCTCCTGAAAATATCTTAACCATTACATTATCTGATACAATCAAAATAAAAATATCAGAGAGGTAATGAAAATGGAGAAATGTGAATTTTGTAGCAGAAAGGTTTGGTACTTGCTAAAGGAGATCCGGTAAAGCGGTTGGAGTTGTGGTTGTTTGGCGGCGAAGTGGACGAACAAAGCGTACTACACATTGGTGTATCTGATTACGGCGGTGAAGAAAACATGATGGAAATGAATATACC
>NZ_JAQFCE010000051.1:0-4896 GCF_027690675.1 Bariatricus sp. TF06-38A | reverse complement strand
TCAATGTTGTTTTTATATTTTGCGCAATTCAGAATATTCTGACATCAATTCAACATGCTTTTGCGAATGGCGCGGCTGAACATCCCCTTCCATTTGCCTTTCCATTTCCTTTTTCATTTCACATTTACAAAAAGCAGCCGTACCAACACTCTGATACAACTGCTTGTATTTTAAAACATTGATTTCATTTTAATTATCAGATATATGGTCGCAAAAACTGCAAACAGATACACACACCCAATAATTGCAGAACTCTTTTTCCCTCTTCCCCATTTTTCCGTTGCAAGATACATTGCATCCAACACATCAAACAGAAAGAAAAACTGGAATACCGTATGTACAACTGCTTCGGCAAACCCTATTTTCCCACTTTTATAGGTCATACGGATCACCTGGATCCCATAAAAGCTTCCCGGTAAAATAGCAAGCCATGTTGCACCAACCGAAAAAACGACTGCTACAATCAGCCACGGCAGCAATACCGGAGCAAAGATTATCGCGGCTCCCCGGCTTCCTACCAGCACTGCCATACTTATGAAAAAATAATAAATGAACAGAACCAGAAAATTTACACAGAAAAAGACAACCAGCCCATATTTATGGATCAGCATGCGGTTCACGCATTCAATCGGATTTCCCGTTTTGTATATCTTAAATGACTGTCCAATATTTATGATTCCCACAACTGCCACAAGTCCCCAATAAAAAAGCAGTGGAAGAAACACAATCATCAACGTTAATCCGATATGCCCCTCCTGTATTTTATCCAGCAGTCCCGTAACAAGAATAAGATATACATATGCAAGTGGTACACATAAAGTTAATAGTATTACATAAAGAAATGTACTTTTCCGTGATTTTCTATTTTCCATATCCTGGCTCTCCATATTTCAGGAAAAGGGAACCGTAATTTTCTATACAGCTCCCCCTTTCCCTGTTTTCTATTTATCTGCGTCCCATAAATGCTTCAATCTCATCGATCTGTCTCGGAATTGCTCTTGAAAGATTTTCACATCCGTCTTCTGTGATCAGGCAATTATCTTCCAGACGGAATCCAATGCCCCATTCTTCATGGTAAACACCGATATCTACACAGAATACAACACCCGGTACAGCAAGTCCGCTTCCTTCTACCACGTCATGTACATCAAATCCAACATGATGTGCTCCACCGTGCCACATGTAAGTCCCAATATCTTCAAAATTTTTGCATACTCCTGCTTCTTTTAACTGTTCAAATGTATATTTACGGATGATCTTATCCACATCCAGAAGCGGTACACCCGGTTTCAGTGTACTGAACATATATTCTGAAGTATTGTAAATGCACTCATAAAGCAATTTCTGACGGTCATTAAATCTTCCATTGCACGGAAATGCCCTGGATACATCGTTGATCTCATAATCCCATACAGCACCAACGTCATTCAGGATCATATCTCCATCCTGGGCCTGTCCGCGATAATCATAGTAATGAATTTTAAAGTTGTTCTTTCCTGATGAAATGATAGACGGAAATCCTGGTGAAAGCACTCCCCTCTGAGCCAGTGCATAATCAAATTCTGCTTTATACTGGTATTCGTACATTCCCGGTTTAGATGTTTTCATCATTGCTTCGATTCCGGCCTTTGTGATCGTTTCCGCTTTCTTCATTGCCTCAATCTCACATGGCTTCTTGATCAGGCGAAGCTGTTTCATGATCGGATGAAGGTTGCCAAGTCCAACAAACGGAGCATGTTCTTTCAGATACTTGCCAAGGCGGTATGCTTCTACTGCCGGCGTATTTTCATAAACCTTGTCAAAATCAAGATAAACTTTCTTAACATTGCCAGAAAATAATTGTCTGGAAAGATCATTCCGGAATGCTGCCACATATTTGTAATTCGTAATTCCGGAAAGTTCTTCTGCTTCCTCTTCTTTTATACGTCTTCCGGTCCAGCGTTCTGCAAATGCATCCGGTGGAAGAAGATACAGAGTTTCTTCAATTGTTCCCTCTCCGACATAAGCCATCAGTACAATATTTTCCTGCTCAATTCCTGTCAGATACAAAAAGTTACGATTTGTAAAAAACGGATAATTCTCATCATTGGTCTTGATCGGTGCATGTCCGCTGAATACAACCACCAAAGATCCCGCTTCAAGTTTCTGATACAGGCTCTTACGATTTCCTGCGTAAAATTCTTTATTCATTGGTCAATCCTCCTGCCCTCTGCGCTTAGTGTAAATATTTTTCTTTCAGATATTCAATATAATAACCGGTATTCAGCTCTTCTCCTGTTGCTTTTTTGAGCATCTCGCGTGCAGAATAGGTCTGTCCGTACTGGTGAATATGTTCTTTTAACCAGTTTCCAATTACAGATGAATCTCCTTTTCCCAGCTTTTCAAATGCATCCGGGCAATCAGCAAGAAGCTTATGAGCAAACTGTGCTGCGTAAGCATCTCCAAGTGCATATCCCTGAAAATATCCTACACATCCTGAAGCCCAGTGCACATCCTGCAGGATTCCTTCCTGATGATTCTTTGGAGTAAATCCCAGATATTCCTGATATTTTCTGTTCCATGCTTCTTCAATTGTATCCACTGTCAGTTTTCCATCGAAATATTCTTTTTCAATTTCGTAACGGATGATGATATGCAGGGTATTTGTAAGCTCATCCGCTTTCAGACGGATCAGTCCCGGTTTTACTTTATTGAGTGCCGCAAGGAATGTATCCAGAGAAATCTCTTTGTATTTTGGCACTTCATTCTGCAGATATGGGTACAGGTTCTCCCAGAATTCTCTGGTTCTTCCTACATGATTCTCGTAGAATCTGGACTGGGATTCATGCATTGCACCTTCAATTCCGCCCCAGAGTCCGCTTTCTGCGACCTCATCGTTCGCATTATAATTATAGAGTCCATGTCCGGTCTCATGAACCACTGCCAGAATCGCATGGATCAGCTCATCACAGTTTGTGGATGGTCTGGAATCACGAGGTCCGGTGCAGACACATACCGGATGATGGATCTCAAATAAAGTACTCTTATCTTTATCAAGTCCCAGAATCTCCTGCGCTTTCTTCACAATACGAAGTACTGTATCATGATCTGCTTCACATTCCAGAATGGAATCATCAATCTTACTCTGTTCTTCTCTTACCGCATTTAAAATTTCGCAGACAGCATCTTTGATTTTTGCCAAAATTGCATCAATCTCTTCCAGACGATAATCCTTATCAAACCGGTTCACCAGAACCTGATATGGTTTTTCATCCGGATTGATCGCTGTTGCTATCTTCTCCTGTAAATCAAACTGTTTTTTCAGTACCGGCTTAAAGCTTTCAAAATCATCTGCCTCATAGCATTTTCCCCATGCCAGCTGTCCATCTGCATTTGCCTGATTCAATTCTCCCTGCAGGCTTGCCGGAATCTGTACTGCTTCTTTATACCTTCCGATCAGATAACGTACCATACCTTTGTCTGTATCTGAATCAAAAGCTGTCTCTCTTTCCAGTGACTCTACCAGTTCTTTTGTCTCTTTGCTCGTCAGTTTCTCATTCGAAAGCTCTGTCAGATATGCTCCGACTTTCCCTTCATAATCAAATCCGTCCTTCGGGCAGTTATTCCATCTGTCATAGTAAATGATATTATCCATACACTCCAGATAACGGAGTTTCACAACAATATCCTTCACCTTTTCCATCTGTTCTTTTGTAGCCATTACCGTACCAACCTTTCTCCTTAGACTAATGTTCAAACTTTGGTCCGATTATACCATTTGTTTCCCCGTAGTGTCAATCTTTTGGCAAAAGCCGGTTCCTCTGTTATGCCTTTATTTCTTCACTGTAGATTCGTTCGATATGCATTGCCAGATACCCGATTTCCATCTCATCAAGTTCTTTTCCAATACTCTTTCCGAGCATATCGCAGACTTTTTTTGCAGTCATATACGCTTCCGGAAATTTGGATTCTATATATTCATTCATATTGATACGAAGATCCTCCCCCGTCATAGCACGTGCTACCATATATTTGATATGGTTCATCAGACGATTATAGGAAAGCGAGATCACATCGATCTTTTTTCCTGTTTCTTTTTCGATCATCTCAATACATTCTCTCACTGCACGGGCCGTCTGCATTGCCACAGACACTTTTTCATCCTCGATTGCTGAATGAATGTGAAGTGCCACGTATCCGATTTCATGCTCATCGATCGTGATCTGCATTCTCTTCTGCAAAATATCTCTGAGCACGGATGCTGCTTGAAATTCATTATGAAAAAGTACTCTGATATCATCTGTCAGTGGATTGCTGATCTGCTCCTGATTCCGGATTCGCGAAACAGCAAAGGAGATATGATCTGCCAGCGGGATCATGATCCGGCGGTCTACTTTCCCAAAAACTTTTTCTGCTTCCCGGATCACCTCATCTGCGATTTCCAGAAATTCCGGATCCATCTCCTGCACCAGAGATTTGGCAGATCCTCTGTCTGTCTGTTCGGTCAGGCGGTAAGTTGCTGTATCTTCTGTCACTTCAAAACGCTGACTGACCTTCTTTCCAAAGCCAATTCCTTTACCGAGAAGGACGTATTCCTGGTTATCCTCTGTATTGATTGCGATCACGCCATTATTATTCAAAATTTTGCTTACTCTGTACATATCTGATTCCCCCGAAGACGAGTTTTAAGTTCTGATTTTATCCTAGCAGAGAATGAGGGGAAAGTCAAAAAAAGGTTAAGAAAAAGGGAACGCAAATTTGGCTGTTTTCTGACGGGTGTGAAATAGCTTCCGCAAAAAACAAATAAAAGCAGAACGGGGCTGTTGCACGATGAATCGTGCTTAGCCCCGTAAGTTTGTTTGATGTTTTTGATGTGATTATCACAAAATCTGTGAATAGATTTTATTTGGTTTCCCG
>NZ_JAQFCE010000050.1:5197-6943 GCF_027690675.1 Bariatricus sp. TF06-38A | reverse complement strand
TTGAAAACTGCATACAAAAATAAATCAATTCTCAAATAGAGAAAGACATCCGAGGTGATCATCACCGCAAGGTAATGATTAACTTACATCTTCGAGAAAACGAAGTAAAAAAACGACCTGAAATACCAACGCATGCAACGCTATGCATGTGTAACCGGATCCCATTCCCGTGGGAGAAGGGAGTTGGTTATGCTAGAAAGAGCGCAGGGTGGATGCCTTGGCACTAAGAGCCGATGAAAGACGTGATAAGCTGCGAAAAGCTTCGGGGAGGAGCAAATATCCGATGATCCGGAGATATCTGAATGGGGAAACCCGGCTGGACAGACTCCAGTCATCCATACGCCAATCCATAACGTATGGAAGGGAACCCGGTGAACTGAAACATCTAAGTAGCCGGAGGAAGAGAAAACAACAAGTGATTCTGTGAGTAGCGGCGAGCGAAAACGGAAGAGCCCAAACCGGAATGCGTGCATTCCGGGGTTCGGACCGCGTAATTGATCTGATAAGTTTAGCAGAATGGTTTTGGGAAAGCCAGCCAGAGAGGGTGAAAGCCCCGTAAGCGAAAGACGAGTCAGCAAGGCGGGATCCAGAGTACCACGAGACACGAGAAACCTTGTGGGAATGAGCGGGGACCACCCCGTAAGGCTAAATACTCCTTAGTGACCGATAGCGCATAGTACTGTGAAGGAAAGGTGAAAAGGACCCCGGGAGGGGAGTGAAAGAGAACCTGAAACCCTGTGTTTACAAGCTGTGGAACATCTATATATGATGAACCGCGTACTTTTTGTAGAACGGTCCGGCGAGTTACGCCATCTGGCGAGGTTAAGTTCTTAAGGAATGGAGCCGAAGTGAAAACAAGTCTTAATAGGGCGTTAAGTCAGATGGAGTAGACCCGAAACCGGGTGATCTATCCATGTCCAGGATGAAGTTGCCGTAAAAGGCAATGGAGGTCCGAACCCACATCCGTTGAAAAGGGTGGGGATGAGGTGTGGATAGGGGAGAAATTCCAATCGAACCCGGAGATAGCTGGTTCTCCTCGAAATAGCTTTAGGGCTAGCCTCATGAGAGTCTTTTGGAGGTAGAGCACTGAATTCCCGCGGGGGCGTCAAAGCTTACCAAAGGATATCAAACTCCGAATGCCAGTAAGATGATTCATGGGAGTCAGACTGCACGAGATAAGTTGGGCAGTCAAAAGGGAAAGAGCCCAGACCTGCAGCTAAGGTCCCAAAATGTGTGTTAAGTGGAAAAGGATGTGGGATTTCAAAGACAACCAGGATGTTGGCTTAGAAGCAGCCATACATTAAAAGAGTGCGTAATAGCTCACTGGTCGAGAGGTCCTGCGCCGAAAATGTCCGGGGCTGAAACACACTACCGAAGCTCAGGAATTAACGTAGTTAATTGGTAGAGGAGCATTCTTAAAGGGAAGAAGCAGTACCGGAAGGAGCTGTGGACTTTTAAGAAGAGAGAATGCCGGAATGAGTAGCGAGAGGAAGGTGAGAATCCTTCCGGCCGAATACCCAAGGTTTCCAGAGTAAAGCTGATCTGCTCTGGGTAAGTCGGGGCCTAAGGTGAGGTCGAAAGACGTAGCCGATGGACAACAGGTTGAAATTCCTGTACTGCAGTATAACAGAACTGTGGGGACGCAGAGGGAGAGCACTAGCGGGAATGGAATCCCGCGGCAAGCGAGGTAGGAGCCGCGTTGGCAAATCCGCGTGACAATCCGAAGACGTGATGCATACCGAACTG
>NZ_JAQFCE010000050.1:0-5187 GCF_027690675.1 Bariatricus sp. TF06-38A | reverse complement strand
AGAACTGTGGGGACGCAGAGGGAGAGCACTAGCGGGAATGGAATCCCGTGGCAAGCGAGGTAGGAGTAGAGTTGGCAAATCCGCTCTATAATCCGAAGACGTGATGCATACCGAACAAAAGTAGGGAAATGTGTGAGCCAGCTGCCAAGAAAAGCCGCTATTGTTTGTACTGTACCCGTACCGTAAACCGACACAGGTAGGTGAGGAGAGAATCCTAAGGCCGACGGGAGAAGCATTGTTAAGGAACTCGGCAAAATGACTCCGTAACTTCGGGAGAAGGAGTGCCAGTGAGAGCTGGCCGCAGAGAATTGGCCCAAGCAACTGTTTAGCAAAAACACAGGTCTATGCAAAACCGTAAGGTGAAGTATATGGGCTGACGCCTGCCCGGTGCTGGAAGGTTAAGGGGAGAGGTTAGCGCAAGCGAAGCTTTGAACTTAAGCCCCAGTAAACGGCGGCCGTAACTATAACGGTCCTAAGGTAGCGAAATTCCTTGTCGGGTAAGTTCCGACCCGCACGAAAGGCGTAATGATTTGGGCACTGTCTCAACAATGCACCCGGTGAAATTGAAATACCAGTGAAGATGCTGGTTACCTGCGCCAGGACGGAAAGACCCCATGGAGCTTTACTCCAGCTTGATACTGGGATTCGATATTGTATGTACAGGATAGGTGGGAGGCGAAGAAGCATTGACGCCAGTTGATGCGGAGCCGCTGTTGGGATACCACCCTTGCAGTATTGGATTTCTAACCAGCAGCCGTGACCCGGCTGGGGGACAATGTCAGGTGGGGAGTTTGACTGGGGCGGTCGCCTCCGAAAGGGTATCGGAGGCGCTCAAAGGTTCCCTCAGAATGGTTGGAAACCATTCGAAGAGTGCAAAGGCAGAAGGGAGCTTGACTGCGACACCGACGGGTGGAGCAGGTACGAAAGTAGGACTTAGTGATCCGGTGGTATAAAGTGGGATTGCCATCGCTCAACGGATAAAAGCTACCCTGGGGATAACAGGCTTATCACTCCCAAGAGTTCACATCGACGGAGTGGTTTGGCACCTCGATGTCGGCTCATCGCATCCTGGGGCTGAAGTAGGTCCCAAGGGTTGGGCTGTTCGCCCATTAAAGCGGTACGCGAGCTGGGTTCAGAACGTCGTGAGACAGTTCGGTCCCTATCCGGCGTGGGCGTAGGATATTTGAGAGGAGCTGGCCTTAGTACGAGAGGACCGGGCTGGACTGACCGCTGGTGTATCTGTTGTTCCGCCAGGAGCATGGCAGAGTAGCCAAGTCAGGAAGGGATAAACGCTGAAGGCATCTAAGCGTGAAGCCCCCCTCAAGATGAGATATCCCAACGCAAGTTGTAAGACCCCTTGAAGACGACAAGGTAGATAGGGCAGAGGTGGAAGTGCAGTAATGCATGGAGCTGACTGTTACTAATCGGTCGAGGGCATAACCAAGAAGGTAGGACAGGGTAAAGAATGGATGGAGTAAAGATTTAAATTTGTATGTGGTTTTCAGAGTACATAAAAAATGAAAAAAGCACTTGCAAAATATATGTAAAGTGTTTATAATAATAAAAGTAGTCCTCGATAGCTCAGCGGTAGAGCATTCGGCTGTTAACCGAAGGGTCGTTGGTTCGAACCCAACTCGGGGAGTTGAGAACTGTAAGCGATTGCTTACAGTTTTTTTCATTTCATAGGAAATTCCGAAGGAACTGTATCGATGATATTTATCCGGGCACCATATGTGGAGTCGGTCAAATTTAAATATAATAAAAGATTCAGTCTGATTTAGGCTGGACAGCTCTGCATATTTGTATTATAGTAAAAACAGTATTTCAAGGGTGATTGCGTAACAATGCTTGTTGCGTTATCATCTTTTTGGGATATAAGGAGGCAGGATAATGAAAAAACTTGCATCAGGAATGGTAATTCTGGCAGGGATATTTTGGGGAAGCATGGGAATTTTTGTCCGCAAGTTTGAAATTTGGTTTTTTAAGTACAGTGCTTGCATTTTGCTTGTATACTGCCGGTCTTAAAAATTTAGATAATGGAAAAGCTTCTATTTTGGCATCAGTTGAGCCAGTTGCAGCTACTTTGATTGGTGTAATACTATATAAAGAAACCTTATCAGCAGGAGAAATATTCGGGATTATTCTTGTGATGGTAGCAATTGTAATGTGTAATCTTACAAATAAAGACAAAAAATAATAAAATAAAGATGACGAATGCCGGAGCATTACTCCGGCATTCTTATTTGGAATTAGGATGTTAAACGAAACAGCTATTTCATAATCGGGATGCCTTTTGCAACCCGGCGATAAATCTTCCATATAATGGTGAATGGAAGACTGATACAAATATAAAGTGTAGAAAAAAGACCTGCAAAGCCTCCAATTAAAACCAAAAGTAACATTCCAATATTCATGCCTCGATCACTCCAGTTCTTTGTATTTCTTTTGATAAAGTCATTTTATGAGAAAATATGTAATTTGAAAAGAGATTGGAGTCAAATGAACGATATTTCCACTGATAGTCAGGGTACGTTTTTCAAAATCGAGTATTAGCTCACCACATTTGTAAGGGTGGAAGAGTTGATCTGAAGAGGTATTCATCCGCGCCAAGATCGAGAGCTTTTACCTTTTCATGTTCATTTGTACGTGCAGAGATGACGATAATTGGACAGTCGGACCATTCACGAACCTGCCGGATGATTGTCTGACCATCCATATCCGGGAGCCCAAGATCAAGGAGAATGAGATCTGGACAGATAGAATTTATCAGCTGAAGACCTTCAGTACCGGTTATGGCGGTTGTTACTTTATAATTGTGCCCATATAACAGCTTTGTAACAAAAGTAAGGATATTTTGTTCGTCTTCTATAAAAAGGATATTTACTTTTGGCTGCATGGAATGTTTTCCTCCTCTTCTTTTGGTAATGTAAACAGAAATAAAGCACCATTGGTGTGGTTTTTGGCTTCGATATAACCATTGTGTGCGTCAATGATCGTTTTGCAGATTGATAAGCCGATTCCCATACCCTTGTGGGAGTCAACGGAACCAGTATTGTGGCAGATGCCACTGAAAATATCCGGAATAACGTCCGGGTTCAGACCATGTCCGAAATCTTTGACACAGAAGGTTACGTGGTCTGGATGATCAGTGACGGTAAGCTCCGGAGTCTTGTTACACTGAGAAGATTTTCAACCATATTGAGGAGCCAGCTGGAGTCATTTTCAATATTTTCAAGAAGTTCTCTTTTTTCTGCATCTGATAAGATGGAATCATCAGACAGAAGAGAGGAAGTGGTTGCTGTGGTGAGCAATGTAATGATCAACATTCCGATAAATGTGACCGGATAGCCGCTCAATGTGAAATTCAGTCGGAAAAACGGATAGGTAAAGAAGAAATTGATACAGATTACGGAGAAAACAGAAGAAAAGAGCCCGTGCAGGTATCCGTTCGTATATCGTGCAATCAAGATTTGGGCAATAATATAAAGTAATGCGATGTTTGCAGTATTTTCAGAAACGAATGAGAAAAAAAGAAAGGCAAGTGCGGTCGCGATGCCAAGTAGTGTGAGTGTAAAAAGTGTATTGTTATGTAATAATTTATTCATAGCAGATAATCCTCATAAATAAAATTTTCACAAAAAAACTATCATATTTCCTCGCAAATGTCAACAGAGATAAAAAATCATAACAAAATCCAGACAAAGAGGTTGACATGGCAAACTGTATGTGATATTGTTACAGTATAAACTGTAATTAAAAAAATTACAGTTCAACATATAAGAAATGAGGGGAGAAGCGTGACAAGTGAATTTGCAATAGCGGTTCATGCACTTGTATTTCTGGATCGCAGCAATGCTACTATCGCAAGTGAAGAACTCGCAGATAATGTATGTACAAATCCTGTATGCATACGCAGAGTGATGGGAAAACTAAAAAAAGCCGGTCTGATCGAGACAAGAGAAGGCATGGGAGGCGGTTACCGGATCGCAAAAGCAAATTCGGATATTACGCTGAGGCAGATCAGTGATGCGCTGGAGAATACGCTTGTAAAAGCATCCTGGCGTTCAGGAAACCCGGATAAAAAGTGTTTGGTTGCAAGTGGGATGTCTGTAGTTATGGACGAACTTGTAACAGGGATGAACAGGAGCTGTAATGATTATCTGGAAAGAATCACGATCCAGAAAGTAGAGGAACGGCTTACTGCCCTTAAAGAAGAAAAAGATAATGAAACAGGAGGATGTCTATCATGTCAGTAATCAATTTAACAACAGAGAATTTTGAAGAAGAAGTATTAAATGCAAAAAAACCAGTACTGGTAGATTTCTGGGCAACATGGTGTGGACCATGCCAGACAATGGGACCGGTTGTTGATGAACTCGCACAGGAGCTTACAGATGTAAAGGTAGGTAAGGTGAATGTGGATGAGCAGATGGCGCTTGCCAGAGAATATAAGGTAATGTCAATTCCGACATTTCTCGTATTCAAAGATGGAAAGGTCGCAGAGAGAACTTTAGGAGTTCAGGAAAAGAGTGAGCTGGAACAGCTGATTCTGTAAGCAGAATATAGAATAAGTTATCTAAGGATGTGCCAAGGCACATCCTTTTTGTAGTTTGCGCGCCATGGGCGCGCTCTAACGGGTGAAAGTCCCGAATACGCCTAGGTAACAAGGAAGTATATAGGGGGTGTCCATTGTGAGGTGGAATCTGAAGGAAGCTGTAGTAAAGAACTAGATGCAAGAATTTGTTATAGGCTGCATATGTGTATCTGGAAGCAATGGAAAACCCCACAGAATTGTATAAAGAATTTGATGAAACTCGGAGTTGATAAGGATACAGCTTGGATTACGGCATACACAGGTAGTCGAATCGCTTACATGTGTCAACGAAGAGTTATGAATTTTGCAATAAACAAAGAAAGATTAACCCGATTTGGACTACTGGGACTTATGGCAATTGATTATAAGAAGCCGGTAAAAGTTATTTCAGAAGATGAGAAATTTATGAAACAGATTGAGAAATGGGCTGTTGAAGAATAAGAATGGATGAGCTGAAAGATGGGAGGCATGGGGATTTTGCTCTCCCGTTTTGTTGCGAAAAAAAGAAACGCTGTAAATTCAACGTTTCTCCTACTTTTTACTTAATGCCGCAGACCGGAATCGAACCGTTTTACTTAATCTCAAATACTGAT